>NZ_JBANBK010000017.1:0-126061 GCF_053572325.1 Bradyrhizobium sp. UFLA05-112
CTTCGAACAAGGAGATGATCTGAAATGATCTAACAACCACTCATCCTTGACCAAGCCCATACAAGTATTCCAGAGACGTTGGGGGATACGGAGAAGCTGCGGCGTACTGGATTCCCCGCTTTCGGTTTCCGCGGGGAATGACAGCGGAGCGCTCCCGCCCCCTCACTGGCTCGCCCATACGATCCTTGCGATCCACGCGACATCGGCCACCGCGACCGTGCGCTCGTCCTGCCCGGCATCGAGTGACTGCAATTCGAGCAACTTCGCCGTCCGGCGCTTCAGCGCCTTCACCAGCATCTCGCCGGCCCGGGTCTTCACGACCACGCGGTCGCCCTTGCGGATTGGCGTGCCCGGCGACACCAGGATGACGTCGCCGTCGCGATAGGGCGCGAGCGCATCGCCGGCAATCTCCAGCGCAAAGCTGTGATCGTCCTCCGCCAAGGGCAGCGCGACTTCGCTCCAGCCCTTGCCGGAGGGAAGGCCTTGCTCGTCGAAATGATCGCTTGTCGCGGCCTGCGCGAAGCCGAGCAGTGGAACCGAGCGGCCGTCGCGTGCGCCGTCGCCGATCAGCTGCACGAAGGTCTCGATCGAGGACCCGGCCGCCGCGAGCGCTTTTGCGATCGATTCGGTCGAGGGCCAGCGTTCCCGGCCGTCGGAGGTCACGCGCTTGGACTTGTTGAAGGTGGTAGGATCGAGCCCCGCCCGCTTGGCAAGCCCCGATGGCGACAGCCCGGCGCGCGCCGCAAGCCGATCCAGGGCACCCCAGATCTGCTCGTGAGTCAGCATCCTCTGCGCTTTGGCCTGTCTGATCATCCTCGATCCGGCCCGCCTAGGAAAACTAGCCTCAAATCAACCGGTTTTCCGTTTTCGGTGCAAGAGGCGGCAGGCAAGTCTTGAGTTCGAAAGTTGTGGCCTTTACGGTCGCGCCCGGGTTTTGGACCCTTGGGAGCGAAAACCCCAAGAGACTCAACGAGCAAGCACGAGCAGGACACCGCAACAGGTGGTCAAGATCTATAAAATTTGTGCCGCTTCGGCCTGGCGGGAGGCCGAGCGGCGGGGTGTGTACCAAGGCAGCGCGGATGACGCGCGCGATGGCTTCATCCATTTCTCGACCGCCGCCCAGGTTCCCGAGACCGCGCGAAAGCATTTCTTCGGGCAACGTGCGCTGTTCCTCGTCGAGGTCGACGGCGATGCGCTCGGTGACGCCCTGCGCTGGGAGCGCTCGCGCAACGACGAGCTGTTTCCGCATCTGTATGGCGAGCTCGATCTCGGCGCGGTGATCTCGATCATCAATCTCGAGATCCGCTCCGACGGCAATCACGACATTCCGGAGCTTGCCCCGTGATCCGCGCGTTCGATGCTTTCTCGCTGCCGGTCCTGCGCTGGCTCGATCCGGAGGATGCGCATCGCCTGGCGATCCAGGGCCTGCGTTTTCTGCCGCCGACCAAGCCGCGCGCCGATGATCCGAAACTGGCGGTGCGGGCCTTCGGCCTGAATTTTCCCAATCCGATCGGCATGGCGGCGGGCTTCGACAAGAGCGCGGAAGTGCCGGATGCGCTACTGCGGCTCGGCTTCGGCTTCGTCGAGATCGGCTCGGTGACGCCGCGCCCGCAGAGCGGCAATCCGCGGCCGCGGCTGCTTCGCCTGGAGCGCGATGAAGCCGTCATCAACCGCATGGGCTTCAACAATGATGGCGCGGCTATCGTGCTGCGGCGGCTCGCCGCGCGCGCGGAGAACGGCGGCATCGTCGGCGTCAATGTCGGCGCCAACAAGGACTCGCCCGATCGCGTCGCCGATTACGTCAAGCTGATCGAGACCTTCGCGCCGGTCGCGAGCTATTTCACCG
The DNA here is from genome assembly GCF_053572325.1 of Bradyrhizobium sp. UFLA05-112. Taxonomy (NCBI): domain Bacteria; kingdom Pseudomonadati; phylum Pseudomonadota; class Alphaproteobacteria; order Hyphomicrobiales; family Nitrobacteraceae; genus Bradyrhizobium; species Bradyrhizobium sp. UFLA05-112. The sequence continues at coordinate 1,847 of NZ_JBANBK010000017.1, forward strand.
TCAACGTCTCCTCGCCCAACACGCCGGGCCTGCGCAATCTCCAGGAGGGCGCGCTGCTCGACGATCTCCTCGCGCATGTGATCGACGCGCGCGAGCGGGTGCGCGAGAAGGCCGGTGACACGCCGGTGCTGCTCAAGATCGCGCCGGATCTGAGCCTCGCCCAGCTCGACGACGTCGTGCAGGTCGCCCGCGCGCGCAAGGTCGACGGCATGATCGTGTCGAACACGACGATCGCGCGGCCGAGCACGCTGCGCGAGCAGATGCGCGCCAAGGAGCAGGGCGGTCTCTCCGGCCGGCCGCTGTTTCGCTTGTCGACGCGCATGGTCGCGGAGACCTATGTGCGCGTCGAAGGCGCGTTCCCGCTGATTGGCGTCGGGGGCGTGGATTCCGGCGGCGCGGCGCTGACAAAAATCCGCGCCGGCGCGAGCCTGATCCAGCTCTATTCGTCACTGGTCTACAAGGGCCTCGGCCTCGTCGACGAGATCAAGCGCGATCTGACCTCCACACTGCTGCGCACGGGGCGCGATTCGCTGTCCGAGATCGTCGGCGCCGACGCCGCCACGCTCACGGCCGAGGATTGGCCGGGGATGTAGCTGGAGGCCCCGAAGCCCGGATCGAGCGCAGCGCAATCCGGGATCTGTCCGCGTGGTAGCAATATCCGGATTTCGCTGCGCTCCATCCGGGGTTACGGCTTTGAAAACGTCGCCTTGAACAGCGCCGGATAACGCAGGCCCTGCAGCCCGCCGCGCGCGACGTAGAAGCCGAGCAGCGCGGTCCACAGGCCGGCATTTCCGAACGCCTGCAGCGCCCACCACGTGCCCAGAAAAATTCCGAGCGAGGCCAGCATCAGATTGCGCATCTCGCGTGCCCAGGTCGCGCCGACATAAATGCCGTCGAAGCCGAAGGCGAACACGCCGGGTATGGGTGCAAGCACGATGAACGGCAGGAAGTCGCGCGCGGCGCGGCGGACGTCCTCGCTCGCCGTCATGAAATCGATCAGCACCGGGCCAAGCCGCGCGAACAGCACCGCGACCACCAGCGCGAAGCCGAGTCCCCACAGCAGCACCAGCCGGGTCGAATCGGCAAAGCCCTTGGCGTCGCGGGCGCCAAAGGTGCGGCCGCAGAGCTGCTGTGCGGCGTTGGCGAGGCCGTCGAGGAAGAAGGCGCTGACCAGCAGGAAATTGTTGAGCACGGAGTTCGCGGCCAACGTGACGTCGCCGGCCCGCGCGCCCTTGGCTGTGAAGAACAGGAAGACGGCGATCAGCGCCGCGGTGCGGATCATGATGTCGGAGTTTACCGCCAGCATCCGCATCAGCTTGGTCCGGTCGAACAGGCGAGCGCGGGGAACGGCAAAGCCGCCGTCCGCACAGCGTCGGCAGACGACCACGCCCAGGATAAAGCCAATCGTCTCTGACAGCAGCGCGGCGATCGCCGCGCCGGCAATGCCGGTGTCATAGACCAGCACCAGCAGGATCGTCGCCACCATGTTGATGAGGTTGATGACGACCTGGAGCGCGAGTGCCGGATTGGCGCGGGCCTGCCCTACCAGCCAGCCGAGAATGACATAGTTGGCGAAAGCAAACGGCGACGACCAGATCCGGATCATGAAATAGGTCTTGGCGGCGCGCGTCACGCCTTCGCTGCCGCCCATGAGGTCGAACAGCACGGAGGTCAGCGGCAGCTGCAGCGCGATCAGGGCAACTCCGATCAGGCCCGCGACGATGAAGCCGCGCACCAGGATCGCGGTCAGCTCGCGAGTCTCGCCGGCGCCGAGCGCCTGCGCGGTGAAGGCGAGTGTGCTCATGCGCAAGAAGCCGAACAGCCAGAACAGGCAGTCGAAGATCACCGAGGCCATGGCGACGCCGCCGAGTAGGGCGGCATCATCGAGCCGTCCAATCGCCGTGGTCGAGACCACGCCGATCAGCGGCGTGGTGAGGTTAGCGACCATCGCGGGACCTGCGATGGCGAACACTTGCCGTGTGGTAACCTTGGGGTGGACCGGTGCGTGCATGTCAGAACACGAGCACCATGCCGTCCTCCGCCGCGAGATGCGGCACGTCGTCAAGGCGCGACAGCACGTCGTCGCTCATATGGGTGAGGACAAGCCGTTTGGCGCCGATCTCGGGCAGATGCTGTTCCAAGGTTTTCAGGCTGAGATGGTTCTTGACCACCTTCTCGTACATGTAGGCCTCGGTGATGAAAAGGTCCGCGCCATGCGCCAGCGGAATGAGCGTCTCCGTCCATTCGGTGTCGCTGCTGTAGGCGAGAACACGGTCTTCAGTCGCGATGCGATAGCCGAGAAATGGTCCGCCGGACTCGCCATGCACGACGGGATAGGGCGTCACCGTTACGCCACCGAAGCTGCGGCTCTCGCCGGGTGAGAGCGCAACGACGGACAGCTCGAAGCGAGGCTTCGTCTTCGATGAGTGCTCGAACAGCGCTTCCATCACCTGCGCGAGCCGCATCTCGATCCCCTGCGGGCCGGCAATCACCAGTGGCCGCGTCCTTTTCGAGAACTGCGCGTCGAGCAGAAAGAACGGCAGGCCGGCAAAATGATCGCCGTGGAAGTGCGTGATCAGGATCAGGTCGATCGCATCACGATCGATCTCGAGCCGCTTCAAGGCCGGCAGGGAGGAGGCACCGCAATCGATCAGGAAATTGACCTCGCGTCCGGTGACGTGGAAGCAGGTGTTGCACCTGCCGCCCGAGCCAAACGCGTCACCGCAGCCGACGAAGCGCAATTGCATCGGCTGCGCACTCCCTAAAGCATGATCCGGACCCAAAGGGCCGCGTCAGCGCAAAGTGTGAAGCGGTATTCCGACAAGATCATGCTCAAGAATGCCTTATCGGCCGCGCGGCGCGCCGAACAGACGCGACAGGAACCACACCGGGATCACGATGACGGCGCCAAGCAGGAAGTAGCGCCACAGCCAGTTGACCGCGTCGAAGCCGAGGTCCCACAGCCGCTGGAACAAGAGGCGAATGCTATGGATGATGTTCCAGGGGTCGAAGCCGATCGCGGCCAGCACGACGCCGACCAGGATCGAGAGCAGGATCAGGCGGAATGCGACCGCCAGCGGCGAGCCGCCGAGAAAGCGGTTCAGGCCATCGCTGTGGCCGGCCGGCAAATCTCTGACGTCGTTGGCCATCTAAAAACTCCTGCGGATTCGAACCCCATTATAGGGCACGGCGAGGCAGATGGGGAACCCGCGTTCCCCCGTCAATCGGCTTACCGGATTTTAATATCAGGCAAACTGCGGGCGCGCCGACCTTGGATGCCACCCGGCGCGTCGCGGGAAAGCAACAGCGGTAAGGTAAATGCGCATCTTCATGGGGGTGTGAACGCCCATCAATTCTCATCCCACTGCGTCCGCCCCATAAGAGCGCGGCGCGATGTCGATGCCGGCATCGTGCAAGTTCTGGGACCGCCGCCGGGGCCGATTGCGGGTTCTGTGCATATATGCTCGCCGGCTTTGCGCTGGCCGGCGGCGGGACCACTTTCCCCGGCTATGCCTCGGCTTCGGCCACCTCGGCCTTCAGCAGCTTTTCCAGCGCGTCCAGCCGATCGGCCTCGCGCGGCGGCTTGTCCCAGCGCAGGCGGCTGATGCGGGGAAAGCGCATGGCGACGCCGGACTTGTGCCGCGGCGAGCGCTGCAATCCTTCGAAGGCGACCTCCAGCACCAGCCCCTTGTCGGGCTCGTGCACGACATGGCGCACGGGACCGAACTTTTCCGTGGTGTTGCGGCGGACGAAGCGGTCGATCTGGAGCAGCTCCTCGTCGGTGAAGCCGAAATAGGCCTTGCCGACCGGCACCAGCTCGTCGCCGGCTTCGCCTTGGGTCCAGACGCCAAAGGTGTAGTCGGAATAATAGGACGAGCGCTTGCCGTGGCCGCGCTGCGCATACATCAAGACGGCGTCGATGATGTGGGGATCGCGCTTCCACTTCCACCACTGTCCCTTCGGCCGTCCCGGCAGATAAGGCGCATCGCGCCGCTTCAGCATCACGCCTTCGACGGCCTCGGCGTCCTCGCCGGCACCGGCGCTTGCGGGATCGGCGCGTGCGGCGGTGAGCGCGTCCCAGCTCTCGAACGCGACCGTTGGCGACAGGTCGATCCTGGTATCGCCGAGCTTCCTGATGAACGTTTCGAGATGCATGCGCCGCTCGGCAAAGGGCAGCTCGCGCAAATCGTTCTCGTCGTCGCCGAGCAGATCGTAGGCGCGCAGGTGAATTGGAAATTCCTTGATTAGCTTCGGCGACACGACCTTGCGGTTGAGCCGCTGCTGGAGGACGTTGAAGCTCTGCACGCGGCCGTCGCGCACGACCAGCAGCTCGCCGTCGATCGCGCCGGGCAGATGCAGTGACGGCACGAGGTCCGGAAAGCTCCCCGTGATGTCCTCGCCGGTGCGCGAATAGAGCCGCGCCGTGATGTGCCCACGATCGTCGCGGCCTGCGACCGCCTGCACTCGGATGCCATCCCATTTCCATTCGGCGATGTAGTCGGCAGGATCGAGGCTTTGGAAATCTGAGTCCTCGATCGCATGCGCCAGCATCACCGGGCGGAATGGCGCGGGATCGCGGTTGACGGGTTTTTCGGCGCGGCCCTCGAGCCAGGCGAACAGATCGAGATAGGGCGGGGCGAGGCCGGGCCAGATCAGCTCGATCTCATGCGGGTCCTTGTCACCGAGTGCGGCAGCCGCGGTTTTTGCCAGACGCGCGGAGATGCCGATGCGAAGCGCGCCGGTGACGAGTTTTAACAGCGCCCAACGGCCGGTCTCGTCGAGCTCGTCGAGCCAGCGCGCAAGCTGGCCCGGCAGCTCGGTCTTGCCGAGCGTGCGCAGCGTGGTGACCACGTCGGTGAGGGTTGGTGGCGGCGGGTTGTTGTGACCAGCCAGTTCGCTCTTGGGCCACATCAGCGCGACCGTCTCCGAGAGATCGCCGACGTAATCATACGACAGCCCGAACAGCACCTCGTCCGTGCGCGCCGCAATCAGGTCGCGGATCAATCCCGGCTTGGCGTGCTTGAAGCTCAGCGCGCCGGTCAGCGCGGCCAGCGCATAGCCGCGGTCGGGGTCGCCGACCTCGCGAAAATAGCCGGTGATCAGCCGCAGCTTGTTGTTGCGGCCGGGCTCGTAGGCGAGGCGGTCCAGCAATTCGGCGAAGCGGTTCATGCCTCGGCCTCGCTTGCAATCGGCGTCTCGGTCTCCTCCTCATCGCCATAGCCGACGAGATCGAGCGGCCGCGCCCGCAATCCTTTGCTCTTGCACCAATGCACCAGCGCGTCTTCCTGGCCGTGGGTGACCCAGATCTCGCCGGCGCCGGTGGCCGCGATCGTCGCGGTGAGGCCGTCCCAATCGGCGTGGTCGGAAATCACTAGCGGCAGTTCGACGCCGCGCTGCCGCGCCCGTGCACGGACCCGCATCCAGCCCGAGGCGAAGGCGGTGACCGGATCGGGAAAGCGCCGGGTCCAGAGATCCGAGGTGGCCGACGGCGGCGCCAGCGTGATGGTGCCGGCGAGAGCCGCCTTCTTCATGCCCTTCGCCGGCCGCAGCTCGCCGAGCTCGATGCCGCGGCTCTGATAATACTGCGTGATCGTCTCCATCGCGCCATGCAGGTAGATTGGCGCGTCGTATCCGGCCCCGCGCAGCAACGCGATGACGCGCTGCGCCTTGCCGAGTGAATAGGCGCCGACGAGATGCGCGCGCTCCGGAAACAGCGCGACCGAGGCGAGCAGCCTCGCAACCTCGTCCGCCGCGTCGCCATGGCGAAACACTGGCAGCCCGAACGTTGCCTCGGTGATGAAGATATCGCAGGGCACGAGCTCGAACGGCGCGCAGGTCGGATCCGGCGCGTCCTTGTAGTCGCCGGAGGCGACGATGCAGGTGTCCTTGCAGGTCACCGCGATCTGCGCCGAGCCCAGCACATGGCCCGCGGGGTGAAACTTCACCTTGACGTCGCCGAGCCGGATTTCCTCGCCATAGCGGATCGCCTGCGTCGTGCCGGCAAAATTCTCGCCGTAGCGCAGGCGCATCATGTCCAGCGTCTCCTGCGTCGCCAGCACGGCGCCGTGGCCGGCACGCGCATGGTCGGAATGACCGTGGGTGATCACGGCGCGCTCGACGGGGCGGACAGGATCGATATGGAAACCGCCCGGCTTGCAGCACAGGCCGGCAGCAGTTGGCAACAGGATGTCTTGCGGGCGCATGGGCGTCATATGGTAGCGCGAGCCCGGAAATTCACCCGTCATGCGCGGGCTTGACCCGCGCAGCCATCTTCTTAAACACTTCCTTTTTTGATGGATTGCCGGATCAGACCCGGCAATGACGAGCCGAGTTCCATGCCCCTCCGCCTCTTCCTGTCCTCCGGCGATCTGATGGCCGACCGCCGTTTCGAGTTCGCGCGCGACCTCCAGCTCAAGGGCGATTTACCGGCCGCGGCCGACCTGTTCGAGCAGGCGATCGAGCTCGCGCCGAATTTTACATCGGCCTGGTTCACGCTCGGCGAAATCCGTCAGCAGCTCGGCGAGCGTGACAAGGCGATCGCGGCATTCCGAGAAGCGCTGCGATCCGATCCCGAGGACCAGCATGGCGCCGGCCTGCATCTGATGCGGCTCGGCGACGCACAGATGGCGGAAATGCCGAAAGCCTATGTGCAGGCGCTGTTCGACCAGTACGCGCCGCGCTTCGAGCATGCGTTGATCAACGATCTCGGCTATCGCGCCCCAGCGCTGATCTTCAAGGCGGTGCTGGCCGCGCGCGTCGCAGCGAAGAAGCCGGCCTTCTTCAAGCGCGCGATCGATCTCGGCTGCGGCACGGGCCTTGCGGCCAGTGCCTTCGCCAAGCAGGTTGACCATTTCATCGGCATCGATCTGTCCCCGGGCATGATCAAGGAGGCGCGCGCCACCGGTCTCTACGCCGAGTTGGAAGTCGCCGACATGATCGACGGCCTGCGCAGCAAACCGGACGCGAGCGCGAATCTGGTCGTGGCTGCGGATGCGTTTGTATATCTGTCCGATCTCGCACCGGTGCTGATCGAAGCGCGACGCGTCCTCGCGGCCGGCGGCACGCTCGGCTTCACGCTCGAGACTCATGACGGCAGCGGCGTCGTCCTGGGCGAGGGCCTGCGCTATGCCCATGCCGCGGAATATGTGCGCGGCGCTCTCGCGAAGGCAGGCTTCAGGCTGCTGACGCTGGAGCCGGCCTCGCCGCGTAACGAGAACAACGAGCCGGTCCGCGGCCTCGTCGTCGTCGCAGAGAAAACTTGAGTCTAGGCGCTGGCGCTGCGGCAAATTGAGCGGCAAAGCGCCGCTTTCCTACTTGCGATGCGCATCCTGATGTCAGCACAATGCGCGGCATCAGGGAGACAACGCCAATGACAAAAAATCCATCGCGGCGTGATTTCGGCGCCGGCGCATTTGCCACCATCGCAGCCTCGACTTTGCCCGCGCCCTATGTCTGGGCCGCCGAGAAGAAATATGATGCGGGCGCCAGCGACACCGAGATCAAGATTGGTCAGACCGTGCCGCATTCCGGCCCCGGCTCGCTCTATGGCGTGCTGGGTCGCGTCGGCGAAGCCTATTTCCAGATGCTGAACGAGAAGGGCGGCATCAACGGGCGCAAGGTAAAATTCCTCACCATGGACGATGCCTACAGCGCGCCGAAATGCGTCGAGGCGACGCGCAGGCTCGTCGAGCAGGAGGAGGTGCTCGCGCTCTACGGCTCGCTCGGCACCGCGCCGCAGACCGCCGTGCACAAATATCTCAATTCCAAGGGCGTGCCGCAGCTCCTGCTCAACACCGGCGCGTCGAAATGGAACAACCCGAAGGAATTCAAATGGACGATGGCGGGCCTGCCGCTCTATCCGACCGAAGCGCGCATTCTCGCCAAGCACGTCATCAGCGTGAAGCCGAATGCCAGGATCGGCATCCTCTACCAGAACGATGATTTCGGTCGGGACTTCCTCGGGCCCTTCAAGAAGGTGCTGGCGGATGCCGGCGGCACCGCGCAGGTGCTCCTGGAGCAGACCTACGACCTGACCGATCCGACCATCGATTCCCAGCTCATTAACCTCTCGAAGTCGGGTGCCGACGTCTTCTACAACATCTCGACCGGCAAGGCGTCGTCGCAGTCGATCCGCAAAGCCGCCGAGCTCGGCTGGAAGCCGCTGCAATTGCTTTCGGCGGGCTCGACCGGCAAGTCGATCCTGAGTGCTGCCGGCTTCGAGAACGCCAACGGCATCGTCGCGATCCGCTATTCCAAGGACGCCGGCCCCGGCCCCTGGGAGAACGACAAGGACGTCATTGCATTCGATACGCTGCGCAAGAATTATCTGCCGAACGTCGATCCCGATAACACCATCGCCTATGCCGGTTACGGCCAGGCGGTAAGCATGGGCGAGATCCTGCGCCGCTGCGGCGACGAGCTGACGCGCGAAAACGTGCTCAAGCAGGCCGCGAACCTCAAGGGTTTCCATTCGCCGTTCTTCCTCGACGGCGTGGACTTCAGCTACACGCCCGATGACTACACGCCGATGAAGACGCTGTTCATCTCGATCTTCAACGGCAAGGATTGGCAGGTTTCCGACAAGCCGGTGACGGAATAGCGGAGGCGCCTACCTCTCGACGAGGAGCCGTGGGTGGGCAAAGGCGCCCTTGCGCCGTGCCCACCATCCCACCGTGATTGCAACAGAAGAGGTGGGCACGCTTCGCTTTGCCCACCCTACGAAGCTGCCGGCACCAGCCAAATCGCTCGGTTACCCTCGACGAACCCGCTCCCACGGCTTACCTCTACCGCCGTGCCGTCCCGTATCCTCACCGCATTGGCCGAGCCGGCCGCGCTGTTGCCCGACCGCTTCCAGACATGGTTCGCGGCCCGCGGCTGGTCGCCGCGCGCGCATCAATTGGCGCTCTTGGAAAAGGCCCGTGAGGGTCGCTCCGCGCTGCTGATCGCGCCGACCGGCGCCGGCAAGACGCTGGCTGGATTTTTGCCGACGCTGGTGGAGCTGTCCTCTCCGTCCCCCCTTGGAGCGCGGGGAGGGGGGTGGCCACGGACACCGCTGCGTGCCGACGACAAACACAAGCTGATCTCCACCGGCCGCGCCGTTCAGCGCGCCGGCGGCCTCCACACCCTCTACATCTCGCCGCTGAAAGCGCTCGCCGTCGACATCGCGCGCAATCTGGAGCGGCCGATTGCGGAGATGGGACTCCTGATCAAGGTCGAGACCCGCACCGGCGACACGCCGGTGTCGCGGCGGCAGCGCCAACGGCGCTATCCGCCGGACATCCTGCTCACCACGCCCGAGCAGCTTGCGCTGCTGCTGTCCTCCGACGACGCGCCGTTCCTGTTCTCATCGCTGAGGCGCGTGGTGCTCGACGAGCTGCATGCGCTCGTCACCTCCAAGCGCGGCGATCTGCTCTCGCTCGGGCTTGCACGGCTGTGGCGGCTCGCGCCCGACATGCGCATGATCGGCCTGTCGGCGACCGTGGCAGAGCCGGACTCGTTGGCGCGATTCCTCATGCCGCAGCCGGGCGGCAAGGCGGCCGCTGCCGATATCGTCATGGCCGGCGGAGCCGCGGCGCCGATCGTGGAGATGTTGGATACAAATGAGCGCCTGCCCTGGGCCGGCCACACCGCGCGTCACGCGCTGGCCGAGGTCTACGAGCTGATCAAGGCGAACAAGACGACGCTCGTCTTCGTCAACACCCGCAGCCAGGCCGAGATGCTGTTCCAGGATCTCTGGCGCATGAACGACGACGGCCTTGCGATCGCGCTGCATCACGGCTCGCTCGACGTCGCGCAGCGTCGCAAGGTCGAGGACGCGATGTCGGCGGGAAAACTGCGCGGCGTGGTCTGCACCTCGTCGCTCGATCTCGGCGTCGACTGGGGCGACGTCGACCTCGTCATCAACATCGGCGCACCCAAAGGCTGCTCGCGCCTGATGCAGCGCATCGGCCGCGCCAATCACCGCCTCGATGAAGCTTCGCGCGCGGTGCTGGTGCCGGCCAACCGGTTCGAGGTGCTGGAGTGCCGCGCCGCGATCGATGCGATCGCCGAGAATGCGCAGGATACCCCGCCCTTGCGCATCGGCGCGCTCGACGTGCTCGCCCAGCACGTGCTCGGCTGCGCCTGCGGCGAGCCGTTTCTCACTGACGAACTCTACGACGAGGTGCGCACCGCCGCGCCTTACGCAGACCTCTCGCGGCAGGATTTCGACGACGTCGTCGATTTCGTCGCTACCGGCGGCTATGCGCTGAAGACCTATGAGCGCTTCGCGCGCATCAAGCGGGACAAGCAGGGCCGCTGGCGCGTCGCCAATCCAAAAGTGCGGCAGAGCTATCGCCTCAACGTCGGCACTATCGTCGAGGAGCCGATGCTCAAGGTGCGGCTGGTGCGCTCGCGCTCCACTGGTAGCGGTTCGACCGGCGCGATCGCGCGCGGCGGCCGAGTGCTCGGCGAGATCGAGGAATATTTCATCGAGGGCCTCAGCCCCGGCGATACCTTCGTGTTCGGCGGCGAGGTGGTGCGCTACGAGGCGCTGGCCGAGGATCAGGCCTACGTCTCCCGCGCACATGACGCCGATCCAAAGGTGCCGTCCTATATGGGCGGCAAGTTTCCGCTCTCGACCTATCTGGCCGAGCGCGTGCGCCGGCTGCTGGATGACAAGCGCGCGTGGGGTGCCCTGCCGGAGCAGGTGCGCGACTGGCTGTCGCTGCAAAAGGATGTTTCCCGCATGCCGGCGGTGCGCGAGCTGCTGGTCGAAACTTTTCCGCGCGGCAACAAGCATTACCTGATCTGCTATCCCTTCGAGGGGCGGCTCGCGCATCAGACGCTCGGCATGCTGCTGACGCGCCGGTTGGAGCGCGCTCGCGCCCGGCCGCTCGGTTTCGTGGCCAATGAATATGCGGTTGCGATCTGGGGGCTGGGTGATGCTTCCTTCATGATCCGCAATGGCCGGCTTGATCTCAACGCGTTGTTTGATCCTGATATGCTGGGCGACGACCTCGAGGCCTGGCTCGCCGAGTCCGCGCTGATGAAGCGCATGTTCCGCAATTGCGCGCTGATCTCAGGCCTGATCGAGCGCCGTTTCACGGATGAGGACAAGAGCCGGCGGCAGGTGCTGTTCTCGACCGACCTCGTCTACGACGTCCTGCGCAAGCACCAGGCCGATCACGTGCTGCTGCGCGCCGCGCGCGCCGATGCCGCAACGGGCCTGCTCGACCTGCGACGGCTGGGGGACATGCTCGCGCGCATCCACGGCCGCGTCACGCACCGGGAACTCGACCACGTCTCCCCGCTCGCCGTTCCCGTGATGCTGGAAATCGGCCGCGAGTCAGTTTATGGCGAAGCTGCAGACGAGCTTTTGGCGGAGGCCGCCGACGAGCTCGTCAAAGAGGCGATGTCGTAGACTGTCAGCGCGAATGAATCTTTGGGGCACCGCTCTTCCCACATCGTCATGCCCGGGCTTGACCCGGGCATCCACGGCTTTCTCGCGTCCGCAAGGACGTGGATGGCCGGGACGAGCCCGGCCATGACGGAGCAGGTGGCCATTTCGATTACTTCAACGCGCACTATCGACGTTGCGGGTGTGTCCCTCGTCGCCGATCTCTCCGGCGCATTGTTTTGGGCTGTGCAGCGCCTGCTCGTCGTCTCCGACCTGCATCTGGAAAAAGGCTCGAGCTTCGCCACGCGGGGCGTGCTGCTGCCGCCTTATGACACGGTCGCGACGCTCGGTCGGCTGGCGGCCGTGATCGCGCGGCACGATCCGCAGGTCGTGATTGCGCTCGGCGACAGCTTTCATGATCGCTCCGCGCATGAGCGGCTGTCGAACGGGGATCGCGACGCCATGACCTCGCTCCAGACTGGCCGCGACTGGATCTGGATTTCAGGCAATCACGACCCGGCGCTGCCGCGCGATCTCGGCGGCACCGTTGCCGACGAAGTCGCGATCGGCCCGATCATTTTCCGCCACGAGCCGACCGGCGCGCAGGGCGAGATCGCCGGCCATCTCCATCCCAAGGCGCGCGTCACCGCGCGCGGCCGCTCGATGGAGCGACGGTGCTTTGCCTCGGACGGGATGCGGGCCGTGATGCCGGCCTTCGGCGCCTATGCCGGTGGCCTCAGCATCCGCGATGAAGCATTCGCGCGCGTGTTCGGCGCGCGGCACTTCACCGCGCATCTCCTCGGCGACAATCGCGTCCATGCGATTGCAGCGTCGCGGTGTTGTTGAGGAAACGACTATGCTGCCGTCTCTTCATGATGATTTCGTCGTTTCGTACGAGGTGAACTGCGAAACCCGCCAGATCAAACTCCACACGAGGCCAGATCCTAGAGACGCTGCAAAGCGCGAACAGCGCCCCCGCACCATCGTTTTTAATGGTGTCGAGGGATACCAGTTCGAGGACGATGCATTCGAAAACATCATCTTCTCACTGGCGGTGTTTTCATTGAGTAGGTGTTGGTAGAGTATGGCTCCGCGATCGCGGAGTCCTATCGTATGGCGGGCGCCCCAGGGCCGTGGGCGGCCGATTTGGCTGCTGCGGCGCAGGTGCTCGCGGCAAAGGACGTCAAAGGCTTCATTCTAAGTTCGTCGTATGGCCTCTCTGGCTGGGTGCTGGCCAAAGAAGCTTTGGTCGAACACACGTAGCCGTCGGCTCGCTAAGCCGCCTTCGCCTGCACCGTATCGCAGAACTCCGCGAGCCGATCCGCAAGCCGCAACGTCGCCGGGCTCGCGCCCGGTGCCGCCATCAGCGCCACTTCCGTCCTGTTGATCGGTGCAAAGCCGTCCTTGGCGGTCAGCACGCGATGATCGGACTGGATCGCCATCTCCGACAAGATGCTCAGCCCCATGCCCGCGGCGACCGCGGCCTGGATGCCGGCGAGGCTCGATGACGTATAGGCCATGTGCCAGGGCCGGCCGGCGCTTTCCAGCGCGTGGATGGCGCCGGCGCGGTAGAGGCAGCCGAGTGGAAAGCCGATCAGCGGCACCGATGACACATCGGCTTGAATCGGATGGCTCTTGCTGGTCACCCAATGCACCCGCTCCGGCCACACCGCGATCGCACCCTTCTCGCCCGCCTCGCGCTTGAACAGCGCCAGATCGAGCTCGCCGCGTTCGAGGTCGCGGGCCAGGTTCTTGCTCTGGTCCGCCCGTACATCCAGCCGCAGGCCGGGATGCGAGCGCGAGAACGTGCCGAGCAGTTTCGCCAGCCGATAGGCGGCAAAATCCTCGGGGATGCCGAGCCGGATCGCGCCTTCGCTGCCCGGCTGGCTGAGCACGTCGCGCGCCTCCTCGGCGAGCGATAACAGCCGCCGTGCGTAGGAGAGCAGCCGCTCGCCGGCTTCCGTCGGCCGCACGTCCTTGCCGTCACGGTGCAGCAGCATCTGGCCGACGTCCTCTTCCAACCGCTTGATCTGCTGGCTGACCGTCGACTGCGTGCGATGGACGCGCTCGCTCGCGCGGGTGAAGCCGCCGGCATCGACCACCGAGACGAAGCTGCGCAAGAGCTCCAGATCGAGCATCGCCGCCTCCATTCATAAATCCACTAGCCTGAAGTTAATCATTTAATTTCCAAATGACAAGGGGCGCCCCTAGATCGAGGGCTCAGGAGAATTCGCATGTCGCTCGCCCCCTCGATCGCCGTCCCCCGCACCCGTTTCAATCCGCTGCCGCTCTACATCGGCCTGTTCTGCCTGCTCTGGAGCTTTGCCTTCGTCGCCGGCAAGATCGGCGTCACCGACTGCCCGCCGCTGATCCTGCTCGCGGCGCGCTTTTCGCTCGCCGGCATTCTGATCCTCGGCATCTCGGCGCTGCGCCGCGACGCGTGGGAGATGACCTGGCGTGACGTTGCAATGTTCGCCGTGCTCGGCATCGCCAACAACGCGCTCTATCTCGGGCTCGGCTACACCGGCCTGCAATCGGTCTCCGCCGGCCTTGGCGGATTGATCGTGTCGGCCAATCCGGTGTTCACGGCAGCGTTTGCCGCGCTGCTGCTCGGCGAGGGCATGACCTGGCGCAAGGCGAGCGGTCTGCTGCTCGGCGTCGTCGGGGTGACCTTCATCGTCTGGCATCGCCTCGCGGACGGCACCGACAGCGCGCACGGCATCGTCTTCACGCTGGCCTCGCTCGCCTCCATCGTCGCTGGCACCATTTTGTTCAAGCTGTTTGCGCCGAAGGGGAGCTTGTGGATCGGCAACGGCATCCAGAACATGGCAGCCGGGATCGTGCTCACGCCGATCGCGCTAACGTTCGCGGATGTCCACGCGATCCAGTACACGCCCGGCCTCATCGGCGCCTTCGCCTTCCTGGTGCTCGGCAGCTCGATCCTCGCTTATCTGCTCTGGTTCCATCTCCTGAAAGTGTGTGGCGCGACCGCGGCGAGTGCATATCATTTCCTGATGCCGCCGCTCGGCATGCTGTTCGCGTTCCTCGTGCTCGGGGAGCATGTCGAGGCGCGCGATCTGCTCGGGATCCTTCCGGTGGCGATCGGCATTTATCTCGTGACGCGCCCCGCCCCAACCGTCGCGATCAAGTCCGCCGCGTAACAGGAGTCCGTCATGCCCATTTCAATCACCCTGATCGGCGGCCCGACCGCGCTGATCGAGATCGACGGCTTTCGGCTCCTCACCGATCCGACCTTCGATGGTCCCGGCGCCTATCAACTGCCGCATGTGAAGCTGGAGAAGACGATCGGGCCAGCCGTAAAAGCCGAAGCGATCGGCCCGGTCGATGCGGTCCTGCTCAGCCATGACCAGCATTCCGACAATCTCGACAATTCCGGCCGCGAGCTTCTCTTCAAGATGAAACGCGTGCTGACGACGGAAGCCGGCGCAAGACGGCTCGGCGGTCACATCGAAGGCCTTGCGCCCTGGGACACGACGCAAGTGAGGGATCGCGACGGCAACACGCTGACCATCACCGCGACGCCGGCGCGCCACGGTCCGGCCGGCATCGAGCCGCTGTCGGGTGACGTCATCGGCTTCGTCGTGTCCTCCAGCAACAAGGACAGCCGCTCGATCTATATCAGCGGCGACACCACCTGGTTCGATGGCGTTGCGGAAGTGGCGCGCCGTTTCGATTGCGGCGTGGTGCTGCCGTTTGCCGGCGCCGCGCAGACGCGCGGTCCGTTCCATCTCACCATGGACACCAACGACACCATCGAGACCGCGCGCGCGTTTCCCGATGCGGTGATCGTGCCCCTCCATACCGAAGGCTGGGCGCATTTCCGCCAGAACGGCGAGGATTTGCGCAAGACCTTCGACGTCCTCGGCTTCGGCCCGCGCCTGCGCCTGCTGGAGCCCGGCGTGCCGACGGTGATCGAGGCGCCTTAGCCCTTAGCTGTCATGCCCCGCGAAGGCGGGGCATCCAGTACTCCGCGGCCGTTGTTGCGAGAGCGAGGTCGCCAATGCTGGCCTCTGGAATACTGGGTCGCCCGGTCAAGCCGGGCGACGACGAGCGGAGAGAGCGTAGCCCGCCTCAATCCTTCCTGAACACGATCGACGCGGACCAGCCGCACATCAGCGCCAGGGCGGCGGTGACGAGGCCGTAGATGAATCCGTTCTGCCGGGCACTGGTGGCGACGAACTGCTCGAAGCCGACCTTGACGATCTCGAACGCCGTCTCGGTCTTGGTCACGAGCGCGCCGTTCGCGAACAGCTTGATCTCGACCTCATAGGTCCCGATCGGCACTTCGGCAGGCAGCGGAATGCCGGTGCGGAACAGCGTCGGCGTCAGGAACGTCACCGCGGACGGATCCTCGCGGTAGAGCCCGCGTTGCGTGCGCAAGCGGATGAAGGCGCTGCGGAACGCGTCGTCCGGCACCACGTCGGCATAGTCGGTGCCGACGCGCTGGGTCAGCAGCACGTTGTTGAGTCCGATCTGCTGGCGCCGCGCGATCTCGGGCGAGGTGATCTGGTCGAAGGGGCGATTGGCGAACAGCGCGAGATAGCTCGGCACCTGCAAGAATTGCCGGTAGTCGGTGTTGATCCAGATGCCAAACTTTCGTTCCTTGCGCCGCGTCACCATGTCGGCGCGCGGGCCCAGCACGGTGACGACGAGATCGTAGGCGTTGCGATTGGCAGGCGTCGCCGCATCCCTCTCCACCGAGCCGAACAGCACCAGCTCCTCGCCGGAATAGTTCGGCGTCACGGTGACGCGGTGGTTGGAGACCGATACGATCAGCCGCTCGGCGCGCGCGGCACTGCAGAGCAGCAGCATGAGGAGAGTTGCGATGATTGCGCGCGCGATCATCCCGTCACCCCGATCTCGCGGATGGTGAAGAGGTCTTCGGGACGGAGCACGAGCTCGACAGCAAAGCGCAAGCCCACGGCGAGGATGAGCAGGCCCAGCAGCAGCCGCAACTGCTCGCCGCGGATCTTCTGCCCGGCGCGCGCGCCGAACTGCGCGCCGGTGACGCCGCCGACCATCAGGATCAGCGCCAGCACGGCATCGACGAGATGATTGGTCACCGCATGCAGCATGGTCGCGAACAGCATGGTGACCAGCGTCAGGATCATCGACGTGCCGATCACCGTCGAGGTCGGCACCCGCAACAGATAGATCATGATCGGCACCAGGATGAAGCCGCCGCCGATGCCCATGATGGCGCCGATGAAGCCGATGATGATGCCGACCACGACGACGGGGATCACCGACAGATAGATCTTCGAGCGCTTGAAGCGCATCTTTAGCGGCAGGCCGTGGATCCAGTTGTGCGTGCGCCGCAGCGGCACGGCGCCGCGCCGCGTCCGCATCATCGCGCGCAGGCCTTCCGAGAACATCAGGCTGCCCACTGTCGTGAGCAGCACCACGTAGGACAGCGCGATCATCAGGTCGAGCTGGCCGAGCGCGCGCAGCTGGGTGAAGGTCCACACCCCCAGCGCGGTGCCCGTCACGCCGCCGCATAAGAGAACGGTCGCGAGCGCCGGGTCGATCGCACGTCGCCGCCAATAGGAGATCGCGCCGGAAAAGGACGAAGCCGCGATGTGGCTCGCGACAGAGGCGACCGCGACCGCGGGCGCAATGCCGATGAAGATCAGAAGCGGCGTCATCAAGAATCCACCGCCGATTCCGAACATGCCCGAGACGAAACCGACCGCAGCGCCCATCGCGAGCACCAGGAACACATTGACCGGAAGATCAGCGATAGGGAGGTAAAGCTGCATCGGGCGCGTTCCGGCGAGACGGATCGGACTGCGGAATGCTCGCGGGAAGGCGGAACGATTGCCGCGTCCCTCAATAACCGAATTTGGCGCGCGGCGGGACAAGGAATTTTGGGCGTGGTGAACGATCGTGCTTAGTTTGGTTGAATCGGTGCGAGCCAAGGACTCGGATCACCTCTCCCCGCTGGGGAGAGGTGGACGGCACCTGTGTTCGGATGTCCTAATGCGCGAGCAAGGCCTGGCGCTTGACCGCGACGGGCTTGGGCGCGGGCCTGGTGCTGGCCTGCGCCGGGGCGCTGTCCCAGCCGCCGGCAGGCGCCGCGACGTTGACGGCATCGTCGGGCTGCGGCTCGGCGCTGAAGGTCTGGATCGCGAGCTTGGCGGCGGCGAGCGACTGCGGGTCGAGGCGCTTGGCAACATCGTCGCGCTTGGTCACCGCATCGGCATCGCCCTGCGCAGCGGCGAGGCTGAACCATTTGTAGGATTCGGCAAGGTTCTGTTCGACGCCGATGCCACGGGCATAGAGGATGCCGAGATTGTACTGGCTGTCGGCGACACCGCGATCGGCGGCCTTGCGGAACCACAGCGACGCGCTCTTGTAATTGGGGCCGCGTCCGCCGCCGTCGGCGTCGAGCACTGCGAGATTGTGCATGGCCTTGGCGTTGCCGCGCTCGGCAGCCTGCGTGTAGTAGCGGCGGGCGATGTCGGCGTCCTTCTTCACGCCCAGGCCCTTCTCATAGAGCGTGCCGAGCCGGAAGGTCGCGGGCACCACGCCGGCCTGCGCCGCGCGGTCATACCATTTGACGGCTTCCTCGTAATTCGCAGCCACGCCTTTACCTTCGGCAAAGCGCAGGCCGATCTCATAGGCCGCGGTCGCATCGCCTTTCATCGCGGCGGCGCGCAGCACCGGACCGCCGATGCCGTCGGCCAGCCGCTCGCTTGGCGGCACCTGGACGGTGCCGAACCGCGCGCGCGACGGCGTCATCGGGATCGCGCCGGTGATGTCGCTATTGCCTGCGGCGGGCGACGGCGCAGTCACCGCTGGTGGGGGCGGGATCTCGACCGATGCGGCGTTGCCGGAGCTGACGGGAGCGGCATTGTTCAGGGATTGCCGGCCGAGCGGGGTCGGCGAGGTCATCGACGGCGTGACCTGCTCGGGTACCGCGGGTTTGGCGCTGTTCTCGGCGGGCGCAGGCGCTTGCTGTGCGGGCGCGCTTGCGGGACTCTCCATCGTCGGCACCGGCGGGGCGCTGCCGCCGCCTTCGAGCAGGTTCATCGCCATCTTGAAGGTGCCGAGCACGATCACGACCACGCTCGCGCCGACCAGCAGCGAGCGGATCTTCGAGGTGATGGTCGAGCCTTCCTTCTTGTCCTTGGTGGCGCCGCCCGCGCCAGCCTTGCCGCCACGGGCGGGCTTCTCGGGCTGCGCGGCTGCGGCCTGTGCGGCCCGGCGTGCGGCGGCGATGAAGCTCGACGACGACACCGGCTCCTTCGGAGGGGCGGGGATGTCGCTGATCGCGCTTTCGGACGCGGCAATGCGCTCCGACGGCGTGGCGGCGCGTCCGCTCGGCCGCGTGCCCGGCTCCAGCGGATGATCCGGCGGCAACTCGGGCGCGATTGCGGCGCGCGCAGGCGCGGCATGCGGCTCGAGGATTTCGCTGATCGCGCGCGGCGGAACCGGCGGTGCCGCCGGCACCGGCGGCGGAGCGACCGGCGTTGCGGCGTGGAATTCGCGCGGTGCTGCGACGAAGGCCGCCTGCGCCGCGGCCGGATTGGGCAGATCGGGCTTGAGGTCGGCTTTGGGCGACTGCTGCGGCATCTCGCTGCGCGCCGGTTCGGCCGGCATCGTCGGTGCTGCGAAGGCCTGCGGCGCGGCCTGAGGTGGCGCGCTGCGCACTGCGCGCAGATCGCCCTCGATCATCGAGAGACGATCGACGACATGGCCGAGCGTGCTGTGCACGGCTTCGAGCGAGTCCTGCGTGTGGCGGTTGGTCTCGGCCTGGCTGAAGCGGATGTCGGAGAGCTCGCGCTTGACGAGATCGATCACACCGGAATCGGAGGCCGGGGCCGAGCTGCGGCTCTCGGCCAGCGCGGCGTAGGTCGCCTGCTGCCGCTCCAGATGCCGCAAGATGTCGTGCAGGCCGTCTTCGACGCGGCTCAAATTGCCGTTGCGCGGATCGGACGCAGCCTCGATCCGCTCCAGCAGATACGACACGCGCTGCTCGAGATGCGCGAAGGTGGAGGCGGAGTCGCCGCCGACCTGCATGCGGTCGAAGCGATCGGATAGCCCGCGGATTGCGTTTTCCAGATGCTCGGTGCTTTCGGACGGCGCAGGCCGCTCGCGTGTCTCCAGCGCCGCGGTGAGCGCGGCGATGCGCTGCTCCAGCACCGCAAAACCGTCGCTGCTGGGGGCGGAGGGGCGCGTGATCTGGTCGACCTTGGACGACAGCAGCTGCACGTCCTCGGACAGCCGTGCCAGCGCCTCGTTGGAGGCGACGTTGGACACGATGCCGCGCAGCGCCGAGATCGCGCCTTCGAGCTGCTGCACCGTGCCGGGATCGTCGTTGGCGCGCAGGATCAGGTCGAGCTTGCCGCCGAGATTGCGGATCGCCTCGTCATAGCCGGTGAGCTGCTCGGCCGGCGTCAGTGTGCGCAGCACCTGCTTGATCTCGGACAGCGCGTGCTCGACGCCGGCGAGCGCCTGGCCGTCGGTGCTGGAGGTGCGCGTCTCGTCGATGCGACGATGCAGGGAGCGAATCTCGTTCTCGATCGATTCGATCGCGCGGCGCGGCATCGCCTCGGTGATGGCGTGGCGAATCTCCGCAAGCTCGTTGCGGAACGCGGTGATCGACTGCTCGATGTGATCGGGGCGCTGCAGCGCCTCGATCTGGCTCGTGATCTTGAGCAGATGCCGTTCGAGCGCGGAGAAATCGGCGCTCGGCTGCGGAGGCGGCGGCGCGTAGACGGGGGCAGCGGGCGCCAGGGGCGGAGACATCGGAGCCGCCAAGGGAGACAACATGGCGGGAGCCATCGGCGCGGCGGGTGCAATCGAGGGCGCCGCGCGCGGCGGCATCTGCCGGGGCGCAAAGCTGTCGAGCTCGTTCTGTCGCGCGGTGATTTCGGCCACCGCAACGTCGAGCGAGGCGGGGCTGAGCGGCGGCGAATTGCGATAGACCTGCGCTGCCGCGCGCTCGACCAGCTCGGCCTGGCGCTGCCGGGTCTC
This sequence comes from Bradyrhizobium sp. UFLA05-112, assembly GCF_053572325.1. Classification (NCBI taxonomy): domain Bacteria; kingdom Pseudomonadati; phylum Pseudomonadota; class Alphaproteobacteria; order Hyphomicrobiales; family Nitrobacteraceae; genus Bradyrhizobium; species Bradyrhizobium sp. UFLA05-112. The sequence goes on from NZ_JBANBK010000017.1 coordinate 22,224, forward strand.
GACCGGTGCAGGCCGCGGCGCCTGCGCCTGTGGCCGCGAGATCTGCGACAGCCGCGCGTCCAGTCGCGAGATCGCGTCGTTCAGCTGCCGCGCGACGCCCTGTTCGCGCGAAGCGTCCTGGCGCGGCGCGGGCTTTGAGATGCGTTCGATCTGCTGGGTGATCGCGTCGAGCCGCTGGTGGATGTCGGCGACGTCGCGGCTTTCCTGACTCGATGCCGGGTGTGGGGCCTGCGGACGCTGCTCGTAAGGTCCGGGGAAGTTCGGCGGGGCGGTGTCGCCGAGGGTGGAGTTCAGCCAATCGTTGAGTGACATGCCGGCACGGCGCGCAGCGGCCTCGGCGCGCTCCCTGACGGATGGATCGATGCCGTCAACACTCCACGATACGCGCGAATTCATGACTTCTGTCCGGTTCCGACTTCGGCACCCCACCCGATGCCTCCAGCTTTCCCGCGCGTCCCAGTTGTAGAGACAATTCCATTCGGCGCGGGTCGTCTGCCTCAAAAACTGACTTTTCTCTGTTACGGTAAATAACGGGTTAAGGAAGCCGTCGTCGCTGTCTTAAAGTTGGGCGCGGGGGGCAAGCTGGGCGAATACCGATAGAACTTGGGTGGTTTCATTGTGGACCGCCCCGTCGCCACATTCACGGTGTCATGCCCCGGCTCGACCGGGGCATCCAGTACGCCGCGGCCTATCGATTCAATCATGATCGTCTCGGAGTACTGGATCGCCCGGTCGAGCCGGGCGATGACGGCGGAGCGGGTGGCGCCGGCCTTGCCTCTCGGGAGCCCGTTACCCCATCTACCGGTCTAGCCGTCGCGTTATGCTTTTACTCAGCCCTTCTCGCGCTTGCCGTCGTCGATCGGCACCACGGTCCCGCGCGCGTTCATGGTCGACAGCGCCTCGAGCGCCTCCTCGCAGAAGTCGGCCACCATCTGCTCGTGCCGCGCGCCGAGGCGGAGCAGCAGCAAATTGCCGAGGTCGAGCACACCCGACGCCTCTCCGTCCGGGAAGCGCTTCTTCAGGATGCGCTCGTAGTTGGCGTGGCGGTCGCGGTGGTGCTCCAGGCGCGCCATCAGATCGGTGCGCAGGGGCTCGATCTCGATGCTGTCCAGCGCATGGAGGCGGACCAGAAGATCGTCCTTGATCGAGGGCGGTGTGCTCGGCCGCGCGGCCCAGTGCCGCAGCGCTGTTCGTCCCTCTTCGGTGAGCGTATAAACCAGCTTGTTGGGCTTGCCGGATTGTACGACCTCGCGGCCCTGGATGTAGCCGCGGTCGCGCAGCTTGGAGAGCTCGCGATAGATCTGCTGGTGATCGGCCTTCCAGAAGAAGCCGATCGAGGAGTCGAACGTCTTGGCGAGCTCGTAGCCCGTCATCGGACGTTCCGTCAGGCATGCGAGGATTGCGTCGCCCAGCGCCATGACACCGGCTCCTTTAAGAGGTCCCGAGCAATTGACTTGACTTTATGCATATTGGCGCATATGCGTCAATGTGCATATGCCGAGAGCCGGTTTGCCCAGCCGACATCGGCCTTCTCGCTACTTTGCATGGGGTTGTTTTCAAGTTTTTTGCCAACGCCTTTTATCAAGGGAGGCACCCTGAGAATGACCGGCCTCGATTCCTGGTACGGCTACATGAGGTCCCACGACGGCACTGCGCTGTGGGACCTGCTTCATCCCGATGCCATCTTCGAAAGTCCCGTCGTGCACACGCCGCAGCGCGGGCGCGACATCACCTTCAAATATCTGTCGAGCGCCGAGAAGGTGCTCGGCGGTCCCGGCTTCACCTATGTCGGCGAGTGGAAGAGCGCCAATGGCGCCGTGCTCGAATTCAAGAACGTGATCGACGGCATCGAGATCAACGGCGTCGACATCATCACCTTCGATAGCGAGGGCCGCATCACGCATTTCAAGGTGATGGTGCGTCCGCTCAAGGCCATCAACATGCTGCACCGCCTGATGGCGGAGCAACTCGCTGCACGATCATGACACTGCCCTGCGGTTGCGGAAACCGCTAGACTCGCGGGCAAGCACTCTGCCGCAGGGAATCAAAAATACCACCCCTTAACGGCCGCATGCCGGGAGAACGCCATGCCGATCTATAAAGCCCCTGTCGAAGACGTGAACTTCCTCTTCAACGACGTCTTCCAGATCGACCGCTACGACAATCTGCCGGGCTTCTCCGATGCGTCGAGCGACGTGCGCGAGGCGATCCTGGGCGAAGCCGCCAAGCTCGCCGAAGAGGTGCTCCAGCCGCTGAATCGCGTGGGTGATCTCGAAGGCTGCAAGCGCAGTGACGACGGCAGCGTCACCACGCCGAAGGGTTTCAAGGACGCCTTCAGGCAACTCGCCGATGGCGGCTGGCTCGGCCTCTCCGTGCCGACCGAATATGGCGGGCAGGGCCTGCCGGTGGCGCTGAGCCAGGCGGTCAACGAATTCCAGTGCTCGGCCAACATGGCTTTCGCGATGTATGGCGGCCTGACCATGGGCGCGACCGCAGCGCTGCTCGTGCACGGCACCCCCGAGCAGAAGGAGACCTATGTGCCCAAGATGGTGGCGGGCGAATGGACCGGCACCATGAACCTGACTGAGCCGCATTGCGGCACCGATCTCGGCATGCTCCGTACCAAGGCGGTGCGCCAGGCCGACGGCAGCTTCAAGATCACGGGCACGAAGATCTTCATATCGGCCGGCGAACATGATCTCGCTGGCAACATCATCCACCTCGTGCTCGCTCGCATCGAGGGCGCGCCTGCCGGCATCAAGGGCGTGTCGCTGTTCGTGGTGCCGAAATTCCTGGTCAACGCCGACGGCTCCGTCGGCGCGCGCAACGGCGTGGTCTGCGGCTCGATCGAGCACAAGATGGGCATCCACGGCAATTCCACCTGCGTGATGAACTACGACAACGCCACCGGCTGGCTGATCGGCGAAGAGAACAAGGGCATGCAGGGCATGTTCGTGATGATGAACGAGGCTCGCCTCGGCGTCGCGGTGCAGGGTCTCGCGCTGTCCGAGGTCGCCTATCAGAACGCGGTCGCCTATGCCCGCGAGCGCATCCAGGGCCGCGCGCTCACCGGTGCGAAGGCGCCGGACAAGGCGGCCGATCCGATCATCGTGCACCCCGACGTGCGCCGTACGCTGCTGTCGATCCGCGCCTTCAACGAGGCTGCGCGCGCCTTCGTGGTGTGGACTGCGCTGAAGAGCGACGTCGCCCACCGCTCCGAGGATCCCAAGGACCGCCAGGCCGCCGACGATCACATGGGTCTGATGACGCCGGTCCTGAAAGGCTTCCTCACCGACTACGGCTTTGCCAACGCGGTGCAGGCGCAGCAGATGTATGGCGGCCACGGCTACATCGCCGAGCAGGGCATGGAGCAGTTCGTGCGCGATGCGCGCATCGCCATGATCTATGAAGGCGCCAACGGCATCCAGGCGCTCGACCTCGTCGGCCGCAAGCTGCCGCGCGACGGCGGCCGCGCCATCATGGCGTTCTTCGGCGAGGTGATGGGCTTTGCCAAGGAGAACGGCGGCGACGAGGCGTTGAAGCCTTTCGTCGCCCCGCTTTCGACCGCGCTCGGCCATCTCCAGCAGGCCACCACCTGGCTGATGCAGAACGCGATGGCGAAGCCGGACAATGCCGGTGCCGCCGCAACCGATTACCTGCATCTCTTCGGCTTCGTCGCGCTCGGCTACATGTGGGCGCGGATGGCGAAAGTCACGCATGCCAAGATTGCCGAGAGTGGTGCCACGCCCTATCTCTCGACCAAGCTCGTCACCGGCCGCTTCTTCATGGAGCGGATGCTGCCGGAGACCGCCGCCAATCTCGCGCGCATCCAGGCCGGCTGCGCCACCGTCATGGAACTGCCGGCGGAAGCATTTTAAGCCCGCTTCCGTCGCCAGATCGCAATCGCATCTAGACATCACATCAGGAGGGCGTCATGCCTGAGGCATTCATCTATGACCACGTTCGCACGCCGCGCGGCCGCGGCAAGCCGGACGGCGCGCTGCACGAGGTCACCGCGCTGGCGCTCGCCACGGTGCCGCTGCAGGCGCTGAAGGAGCGCAACAACCTGCCGGTGGACTCCGTCGATGACGTCGTGCTCGGCGTGGTCGATCCGGTCGGCGAGGCGGGAAGCGACATCGCGCGCTTCGCGGCACTCAAAGCCGGCCTCGGCGAAGCCGTCCCCGGCGTGCAGATCAGCCGCTTCTGCGCCTCCGGCCTCGATGCCGTGAACTTCGCAGCCGCCCAGGTCATGAGCGGCCAGCATGAGCTGGTGATCGGCGGCGGCGCCGAATCCATGAGCCGCGTCGGCATCGGCGCCTCCGGCGGTGCATGGCCGATGGACCCCTCGATGGCGGTGCCCGCCTATTTCATGCCGCAGGGCGTCTCCGCCGACCTGATCGCCACGAAGTACGGCTTCTCCCGCGACGACGTCGACGCCTACGCCGTGCAGAGCCAGCAGCGTGCCGGCAAGGCCTGGGACGAAGGCCGCTTCAACAAGTCGGTGGTGCCGGTGAAGGACATCAACGGCCTCACGATCCTCGCCAAGGACGAGCATATGCGCCCCTCGACGACGATGCAGTCGCTGGCGCAGCTTCAGCCGTCCTTCACCATGATGGCGCAGATGGGCGGCTTCGATGCGGTCGCGGTCCAGTCGCATCCGGAGATCGAGCGCGTCAATTACGTGCATCACGCCGGCAACTCTTCCGGAATCGTCGACGGCGCCGGCGCGGTGCTGCTCGGCAGCAAGGAGGCGGGTGCGAAATACGGCATGAAGCCGCGCGCAAAGATCCGCGCCTTCGCCAATATCGGTTCGGAGCCGGCGATGATGCTGACCGGTCCGGTCGACGTCACCGAAAAGCTGTTTGCGCGTTCGGGCATCAAGAAGTCGGACATCGACCTGTTCGAGCTCAACGAGGCCTTTGCTTCCGTCGTGCTGCGCTACATCCAGGCCTTCGAGATCGACAACGCCAAGATCAACGTCAATGGCGGCGCGATCGCGCTCGGCCATCCCCTTGGCGCCACCGGCGCGATGATCCTGGGCACCGTGCTCGACGAGCTCGAGCGCACCAACAAGTCCACCGCACTGGTGACCCTGTGCATCGGCGGCGGCATGGGCACCGCGACCATCATCGAACGGGTGTAACGGACGGTCGTAGGGTGGGCAAAGCGAAGCGTGTCCACCACTGCTGTCTCCGCGAAAGATGGTGGGCACGGCGCAAGCGCGCCTTTGCCCACCCTACGAGATCCAGAGTCAACCGCCGCGCCGAAAGACTGGCTGCGGCACCGAGGAGCACCACATGGCTTACAAGAACTTCAAGGTTGAGACCGACGCCGACGGCATCGCGCTCGTCACCTGGGACATCCCGGGCCGTTCGATGAACGTGCTCGACGAGACCTCGACCAGCGAGCTCGACGCGATCGTCAAGGAAACCACCGCGGATGCCGCCGTGAAGGGCGTCGTCATCACCTCCAGCAAGGAGGCGTTCTGCGCCGGCGCTGACCTCTCGATGCTCGAGGGCATGAACCAGGCCTACGCAAAGGTCTTCAAGGAGCAGGGCGAGACGGCCGCGAACCAGATGCTGTTCGACCAGAGCCGGCGCTTCTCGCAGGTACTGCGCTCGATCGAAACCTCCGGCAAGCCGTGGGCGGCCGCGATCAACGGGCTGGCGCTCGGCGGCGGCTTCGAGATTACCCTGTGCTGCCACTATCGCGTGGCGGCGGAGAATCCCAAGACGCGCCTCGGCCTGCCCGAGGTCAAGGTCGGCCTGTTCCCCGGCGCTGGCGGTACGCAGCGCGTGCCGCGCCTGGTGCCGCCGCAGGACGCGATGACCATCCTGCTCAAGGGCGATCCCGTCGTGCTCGACAAGGCCAAGCAGCTCAACCTGATCCACGCCATCGTTCCCGCGGCCGATCTGATCAAGGCGGCAAAGGACTGGATCAAGGGCGGCGGCAAGGCGGTCGCGCCGTGGGACGAGAAGGGCTTCAAGCTGCCCGGCGGCCCGGTGTTCTCGAAGAACGGCATGATGATGTTTCCGGCCGGCAACGCCATCTACCGCCGCGAGACCTACGACAACTACCCGGCCGCACGTGCGATCATGAGCTGCGTCTATGAGGGCCTGCAGTTGCCGATCGACGCCGCCCTGCGCGTCGAGTCGCGCTACTTCACCTCGGTGCTGCGCTCGAAGGAAGCGGCCGCGATGATCCGCAGCCTGTTCCTGTCGATGCAGGAGCTCAACAAGGGTGCGCGGCGTCCGAAGGACGTTCCGCCGACCAAGGTGAAGAAGATCGCCGTGATCGGCGCCGGCTTCATGGGCGCAAGCGTCGGCTACGTCTCGGCCCGCGCCGGTCTCGACGTCGTCCTGATCGACCGCGACCAGGAGAGCGCCGACAAGGGCAAGGCGCATGCGCAGAAGGTGATCGAGGAGCAGATCAAGAAGGGCCGCGCCAAGCCCACGGACGCCGAAGCGCTGCTCGCGCGCATCACGCCGACTGCCGACTATGCTGCACTGAAGGACGTCGATCTCGTCATCGAGGCCGTGTTCGAGGACCGCAAGGTCAAGGCGGACACTTTCGCCAAGGCGCAGGAGTATCTCAAGCCCGACGTGATCTTCGCGTCGAACACGTCCACGCTGCCGATCACCTCGCTGGCGGAGAACTTCAAGGACCAGGGCAAGTTCGTCGGCATCCACTTCTTCTCGCCGGTCGAGAAGATGATGCTGGTCGAGATCATCCTCGGCAAGAACACCGGCGATGTCGCGCTCGCGACCGCGCTCGACTACGTCCGCCAGATCGGCAAGACGCCGATCGTCGTCAACGATAGCCGCGGCTTCTTCGCCAATCGCTGCGTCGGCCGCTACGTCGCCGAGGGCAACGAGATGTTCCTCGAAGGCGTCCCGCCGGCGATGATCGAGAATTGCGCCAAGATGGCCGGCATGCCGGTCGGCCCGCTGTCGCTGTCCGATGAAGTCGCACTCGACCTCGGTCTGAAGATCATGAAGGCCACGGAAGCCGATCTTGGCCCCAACGCCATCAATCCCGATCAGAAGAAGCTGATGGTGGAGATGGTCGAGAAGCAGGGCCGGCTCGGTCGCAAGAACAGCAAGGGCTTCTACGACTATCCGGAGAAGGGCAAGGGCCAGAAGAGCCTGTGGCCGGGGCTGTCAGCGCTCCAGCCCAAACAGCTCGACCCCGACACGCTCGACGTCGAGGAGCTGAAGCAGCGCTTCCTCGTGGTGCAGGCGGTGGAAGCCGCGCGCACCGTGGAGGATCACGTCATCACCGATCCGCGCGAGGCGGATGTCGGCTCGATCCTCGGCTTCGGCTTTGCGCCGTTCACCGGCGGCACGCTGTCCTATATCGACTTCATGGGAACGAAGAAGTTCGTCGAGCTCTGTCACAGACTGGAAGCCAAATACGGCTCCCGCTTCACCCCGCCAAAACTGCTCGAGGAGATGGCGGCGAAGGGCGAGACCTTCTACGGCCGCTTCGCCCCGAAGAAGTCGGCGGCGTAAGGTTCCGCTGTAACGAAAGGCCGGATCATCGATCCGGCCTTCTGCTTGTCCGTGGTCGTGACGACTCACGCCGCCTGCGCGAGCCCTTCCCGCTTCAAGGCTTCCTGCACCTTCGGCCGTGCGCCGACGCGGGCCTTGTAGGCGAGCAGGTTCGTGAGGGCCGAAAGGTCGAACTTCAGCCGTTCGGCCCAGGTCAGCATGGTGAAGAGATAGGCATCCGCGACGGTGAACTGCTTGCCCATCAAATAGTCGCGACCGGCGAGCTGGCCGTCGATATATTTCAGCTTGCCCATCACGCGATCCCTGAAGAACGCCTTGGCGTCGTCGGCCAGCACCGGCGAGAACATCGGACCAAAGCTCTTGTGCACCTCGGAGGTGAGGAAGTTCAGCCACTCCAGCAGCTTGTAGCGCTCGGAACTGTCGCGCGCAGGCACCAGGCCCTTGGCCGAGGCCCGATCCGCGATCATCTGGACAATGACCGGGCCTTCGGTCACGATCTCACCGCTATCGAGACCGAGCGCCGGTACCTGGCCCTTCGGGTTGACCTTCAGAAAATCCTCACCGTTCTCGAGCTTCTTGGCGCGGATATCGACCTTGACGAGTTCGTAGGGCAGGTCGGCTTCGAGGAGGGCGATGTGGGGAGACAACGAGCACGCTCCCGGCGAGTAATAGAGTTTCATGGAATTTTCTCCTCCTGATGGTTGGTTGGGGCGAAAGAACGCCTACATGCATTTGCATGGAATAGTCAAGATTGATGCAGGTGCATCAAGTGCGCTAAGAACGGGCTACTCACTTGAGCGGGACCATGAAACGCAAACCATCAACCGAGGCGACGTCCGCCTGGATCCGCCTGATGCGGGTGCAGAGCCGCGTGCTCGACTGCGTGGAGCAGGACCTGAAGAAGGCCGGCTTCCCGCCGCTCGCCTGGTATGATGCGCTTCTCGAGCTGTCGCGCGCGCCATCGGGCGAGCTGCGGCCCGTGGAGCTTGAGCGTCAGATGCTGATCCCGCAATATTCGACTTCGCGGCTGATCGACCGCCTGGTTGACGAGGGCCTCGCTGTGCGCCGCGAATGCAAGATCGACAAGCGCGGCCAGTTCGTCGAGATCACCGAAGCCGGTCGCGAGCTGCAGAAGCGGATGTGGGGTGCCTATTCCGCCGCAATCGAGAAGTATGTGGGCTCAAAACTGTCCGATGCGGACGCCGTCAAGCTCAGCGGTCTGCTCGACCGTCTCGGTTGCTCCTGCGGCGAGATGAAGCTGCCGGTCGCCAACGAAAGCACACCGTTGCGATGATCCCGCAGCAAACTAACATGTCCGCGCAACCGGTGGGTTCGCGGACCATCCCTGTCACCCGCGCGCGTTCGGTCGAAGCGCTTTTGATTAGAGTTTGATATGGCGCGAGACCAGATCGATATGACGCCGCTGCAATCACGCGACGAGCTCGTCGCGTGGTTCGAGGCCGGCTGCAAGCCGGTGGACGACTTCCGCATCGGCACCGAGCATGAGAAGACGCCGTTTACGCTCGAAGGCCGCTGCCCGGTGCCTTACGAGGGCGCGCGGGGCATCGGCGCGCTGCTCGAAGGCATGAAGCTCCTGCTCGGCTGGGAGCCGATCATGGAGAAGGGCAACATCATCGGCCTCTACGACGTTACCGGCGGCGGCGCGATCTCGCTCGAACCGGGCGGGCAGTTCGAATTGTCCGGCGCGCCGGTCGAGACCGTGCATCAGACGCAGAGCGAGCTGATGGCGCATCTGGCGCAGGTGCGTGAGATCGCGACCCCGCTCGGCATCGGATTTCTCGGCCTTGGCATGACGCCGTCCTGGTCGCGCGCCGACATTCCGGTGATGCCGAAGGGCCGCTACAAGATCATGACCAACTACATGCCGAAGGTCGGCAAATACGGCCTCGACATGATGTACCGCACCTGCACGGTGCAGACCAATCTCGACTTCTCCTCTGAAGCCGACATGGTCAAGAAGCTGCGCGTGTCGCTCGCGCTTCAGCCGGTCGCAACCGCCTTGTTTGCCAATTCGCCGTTCACCGAAGGCAAGCCCAATGGCTTCCTGTCGTTCCGCTCCGAGATCTGGCGCGACACCGACAATGCACGCTCCGGCATGCTTCCTTTCGCCTTCGAGGACGGCATGGGCTTTGAGCGCTATATCGACTATGCGCTCGACGTGCCCATGTATTTCGTCAAGCGCGGCGATGACTACATCGACGTGTCGGGCTCTTCCTTCCGCGCCTTCTTCGACGGCCGCAACAACAACCTGCCCGGCGAGCGTCCGACACTGTCGGACTGGGCCAATCACCTCTCGACCATCTTCCCGGAAGTGCGGCTGAAGCGCTACCTCGAGATGCGCGGCTCCGACGGTGGTCCCTGGGGCCGGCTGCCGGCGCTGTCGGCGTTCTGGGTCGGGCTGCTCTACGACAACGCCTCGCTCGATGCTGCCTGGGATCTGGTGAAGCACTGGAGCGCGCATGAGCGCCAGGCGCTGCGCGACGATGTGCCGCGCTTTGGCTTCAAGGCCCGGATCAAGGACCGCTATCTCTTCGAGATCGCCAAGGAATGCCTGGTGCTGGCCCATGCAGGCCTGCGGCGCCGCGGCCGGATCGACCAGATCGGCCGCGATGAGACCCGCCATCTGGAGCCGCTGGACCGCATCATCGATTGCGGACGGACGCCGGCCGAGGAGATGCTTGAAAAATTTCACGGCCCTTGGAAGGAATCCGTGGAACCGGCCTACGAGGACTACGCGTTCTAACTCAGCCGGAAGAGCGGCGCGCCGCCGTTCATCGCCCATACAGGTTTGCGGCGATCAAATGGCCGGCTGAAAAAACCTAAGCGCGTTCAATAACTCGAAAGCTGTTCTGATGGGGAAGGGCCACCTGGCTGGGGCCTTGATGGCAAAGGTCATGGCAAGAGCCATGACGACGATCGTGGTACAGGGTATGGCGTGGGTCATGCTGCTGGCGGTCCTGCTTGCCATCGTGCCCGCCAGCGCCCAGACGGCATTCGACCGGCCCGGCGGGGACTATTTCAACACGCCCGTGGCGTCAGGCGATCCCGAGGACTGCGCGCTGCTGTGCGAGCGCGACCGGCGCTGCCGGTCCTGGAGCTTCAGCTATCCCGACGTCGAGGGCGCGCCTGCGGTGTGCTGGCTGAAGAACACCGTGCCGCCGCGCATTCCGGCGAATTGCTGCATCTCCGGCGTTCGGGGCGCGGGCGTGATCGAGCCGCGCGTTGAGGGCGTCGAGACCTCGATCGACCGCCCCGGCGGCGACCTGCGCAATTTCGAACTGAAGGCCGACGAAGGCGAGGAGGCCTGCAAGGCCGCATGCACCGCCGACAACAAATGCCGCGCCTTCACCTTCGCTCGCCCCGGCTACGCCGGACGCGAAGCGAAATGCTTCCTGAAGAAGGAAATCAAGCCGCCGCGCCGGAAGGCGGGGTTTACGTCGGGCGTGGTGAGGTAGGGATTCTCTCGTGCCCCGGGCGCAGCGCAGCACGCAAGTGGTGCGCTGCTGAACCGGGGCCCATGTCGCTGGGTCCCGGCTCTGCGTCGCGTCACTGCGTGCCGCGCCGCGTCCGGGACACTACTCCGCCGCAATCACCGTGATCTCCGGCCACGACGATTTCCATCGCGCGGCCTTTACCGCGTAACTCACCGCCGAAAAATTCGGCCCCGGATTGGGTCGCGCGATCAATCCCGCGACATCGCCGAACCCATGCGGCGCATAGACGTCGTAGCCATCGCCCGCGCGCCGGATGCCGATCTGGGTGTTTTGCGTCAGGAAGCGGTCGATGCCGTCGGTCGAACAGGTCAGCGGCGGATAGGGCAGACCGTGCTTGCCGGGATACCACAGATGCACGCGTGCCTGGTTGCGCGCTTCGATCTTCGCGCCGAGATGCACGAGGCTGGCCCCCAGCTTGCGGATCACCGCGTCTTCCGCCTCCCACGAGGTGTCAGGGTCGAAATAGAACACGTCGTAGTCGGCGATGCCGTGCCCGATCGCGCGTCCGGTGATCACGTTCCACGCCGTCTGCACCAGGCATCCCGACACCAGCCAGGCATCCGGCAGCGCAAGCTGCGCGAGCGCGTCGGTGATAGCGACGTTGACGGGATTGCGCAGTGTCAATGCGAGGAATTCGTCGCGGCTCATTGGGAATCGTAGGGTAGGCAAAGGCGCGCTCTTCGCGCGTCGTGCCCACCATCTCTCCAGGATGGCGACAGAAGTGGCGGGCACGCGTTCGCTTTGCCCACCCTACGATCTACGATCTCCGTGCCTCACTTCACCGCGGTGAAGAACCGGGCCATCCGGAAACCCGACAGCCAGGTCCAAACCGGCTGGCTGCGCATGCCGAGATCCCAGGAGCCGAGCACGGCATCGGCGCGGCCGACGAGATTGTCGATCGGCAACAGCCCGACGCCGCCGGAGCGCAGCGGCACGCGGCTGTCGGCGGAGTTGTCCCTGTTGTCGCCGAGCACGAACAGATGCCCGGCCGGCACCGTCACTTCCGGCGTGTTGTCGAGCGGGCCGTTGTCGCGCATCTTGAAGATGAGATGCGACACGCCGTTCGGCAGCGTCTCGACATAGCGATAGGCGGGCTCGTTGCCACCGCTGTCGTCCTCGGCCTGGCCGACGCCGTCCGGCTTCAGCTCGGCGGGACGGTCGTTGATGAAGAGCTGGCCCTGCCGCATCTGGATGCGGTCGCCAGGCAGACCGACCACGCGCTTCACCCAGGCCTGCGAGCGATCGCCGGGCCAGCGGAACACGACGACGTCGCCAAGCTTCGGCGTCTCGGCGAAGACGCGGCCGGTTTCCGGCAGGTTGATCTGGATCGGCAGCGACGAGGTGCCGTAGCCATAGGGGAATTTCGAGGCGAGCAGCGCATCGCCGATCAGCAAGGTCGGCTCCATCGAGCCCGATGGCACGTAGAACGGCTCGGCCAGCGCACCCTTGGCGATGAACACGGCGGCGACGATGCCGGCAAGCTGCACGAGCTGTCCGCGCCAGGTGCTGCTCTTGCCGCTGTTCTTGCCGCTGCGCCTGTCGCCGCTCTTGGGCTTGGTTGCTGCAGTCATTTTCTCAACGCTCATGCGCCCGTACCACCCACCGTAATCCGTTCCATCAGAAGCGTCGGCTGGCCGACGCCGACCGGCACGCCCTGGCCGTTCTTGCCGCAGGTGCCGATGCCGGTATCGAGCGCGAGATCGTTGCCGATTGCGCGGATGCGATGCAGGTCGGTCGGCCCGTTGCCGATCAGCATGGCGCCCTTCAAGGGCGCGCCCAGCTTGCCGTTCTCGATCTTGTAGGCCTCGGTGCACTGGAAGACGTATTTGCCCGAGGTGATGTCGACCTGGCCGCCGCCGAAATTCGCGGCGAAGACGCCGTTCTTCACCGAGGCGAGGATTTCGCCCGGCTCGCGGTCGCCCGCGAGCATGTAGGTGTTGGTCATGCGCGGCATCGGCACATGGGCGTAGCCCTGCCGGCGGCCGTTGCCGGTCGGCTTCATGTTCATCAGACGCGCGTTCTGGCGGTCCTGCATGTAGCCGACCAGGATGCCGTCATCGATCAGCACGGTGCGGTTGGTCGGTGTGCCCTCGTCGTCGATCGAGAGCGAGCCGCGCCGCGAGGCAATGGTGCCGTCGTCGACCACCGTGACGCCCTTGGCCGCCACCTGCTGGCCCATCAAGCCGGCAAATGCCGAGGTCTTCTTGCGATTGAAGTCGCCCTCCAGGCCATGACCGACCGCCTCATGCAGCATCACACCGGGCCATCCAGCGCCAAGCACCACGTCCATCTCGCCGGCGGGCGCCGGCACGGATTCCAGATTCACCAGCGCCTCGCGCAGCGCACCGTCAGCCGCGTCGCGCCAGTTCCTGGTCTCGATGAATTCGGCATAGCCGGCGCGGCCGCCATAGCCCTTACTGCCGCTTTCCTGACGATCGCCCTGCCCGGCGACAACGGAAATGTTCACGCGCACCAACGGGCGGATATCGCGATAGCTCTCACCATCGGGGCGGAGGATTTCAACCACCTGCCAGGTCGCCCCCAGACTCACGCTGACCTGCCGCACGCGCGGATCCTTGTCGCGCAAATACGCGTCGATCTCCGCGAGCAGCTTGACCTTGGCCTCAAAACCCGGCGCCTCCAGCGGATTGTCGTCGGCATAGAGCCGCACATTGGTGTGCGGCGGCGGCGCGGCGAAGCTTCCCGAATAGCCGCCGCGGACCGCTGCGACCGCATCGGCTGCGCGGATCAGTGCCGGCAGCGACACGTCGGAGGAATGCGCGTAACCGACCGCATCGTCTTTCACGGCGCGCAGGCCAAAACCCTGCGAGGTGTCATAGGTCGCCTGCTTCAGCCGCCCATTGTCGAACATCAGCGCTTCGGTCTGGCTGTATTCCAGGAACAATTCGCCGTCGTCGGCGCCCGAAAGCCCGCGCGCGACTTCGTGGCGAACCTGGTCGCGGTCGAGATTGGCGCGGTCGAGCAGGGAGGTTGTGGCAGGGTTGGTCATCAGCGATCCATTATCGGGAGATGTGGGGCAAGATAATGGTTTCAAAAGCGTTCGGCGAGGGGGCCGGCCGTCACATTACCGAAACGACATGGTCGGAATCGCGCCCGGTCATTCCTTCGGTTGCCCTCGTCTTAAGCCGGTTTTCAAGATTTTCAGCCTATACCGGCGCACCCTTATGGAAGGCGGCGGCCAAAGCATGTGGATTTCCCTGCTTGCGTTCTGGGACCAGTATCATGGTCTGATCATCGGCTTCGCGGTGCTGGCTCTGGTCCTGTTCGTCAACCAGCTCATCTATCGCCGCGGCTGGAAATCCTATCCCACGCGCGAACAGTACGTTGCGGCCCATCCAGGCTCAGCAACAACGGGCGGTGTCGTCTGCGCCAAATGCCGGCAGAAGGCCGCCGGGATGACCGTTGCCAGTGCCGGCCGCATCTATCGCTGCACCTGGTGCGAGACGGAGCTTTATCGCGTCGATAGGGCGTGAATTGCTGGCAGGTGGCAGCCAATACTCGTCATTCCTGGCAGTAACCCGCGGAAAGACTCTGGATTGCTTCGCTACGCTCGCAATGAAGATGGGGGCAGGTGGGGCGCCACGCGCTCAGTCGTCATGCCCGGGCTTGTCCCGGGCATCCACGTCCGTTCGCGATCGTCGTGATGCGTGGATGGCGGGGACGAGCCCGGCCATGACGGAAGCCGGGAGTGTGAAGGCGACAAGTGCCTGGGGGGCCTCGCGTCGCTACGGCAACTTGTCATACCCCTCGCCGAGCCCGTTCAAGCTGAGCGGGAAGCCGATGCCTTCCTCGGGGGTTTCGAAGATGATGAAGGTCGCGGTCTTGGCTGAGCGAAGCTGGCCGAGCAGCTTGTCGTCCATGACGACCTCGGCGACGCAACCATTGGGCAGGCAGCGGACGAAGCCGGCGCGGCCGACGTCCTGGTTGTCGAGCTTGAGGCCGAGGCCGGAGGGCAGCAGCACGCCGAGCGGTGCGACCACCCGCATCAGCCGGCTCTTCTGGTCGGCCGTCTTGAGCACGATCACGGTCAGCCCGGCATTGGAGCGGTCTTCGGCGACGACGCTCTGGATCAGGGCGCATTGCTCGGCCTGGGCTCCCGGCGGGGTGTCGCAGCGGATCTGCCAGTCACCATGGACCGAGCGCACCGCGCCTTGCGCATGCGCGAGGCCCGGCAGGAGGAGGATGGCGGCCACCAGGAGACAAGCCAGCGCGCCAAAATGGCGGTACGGAACGGGTTTGCCCATGCGTGTCGAAAGCCCCATCGGGGTCGATCCCTCTGTTCGCAACCTGTTTGGGCGGCTTCGCTTCCACTCAGGTACGGAAATGACGGCGGCTTAAAGGCGGATCCCAAGCAACCAACAAGCAAATCCCGCGCCGCGCGGGTCGCCTTTTCCCGCGCGAATCAGGCTCCTGCGGGGGCGACCGCTCAGTGCCTACAGCGGGCAATCCTGCTGTCAAGCCGCGACACTCCCGGGAACAGTGATTTTGTCTGAAATATCTTGCGTGTGATGGCTGGCAGACCGGGCTCAAGACTGCATTGCGATACATCAAGAATTATGGTTTGAGAGGCTTGATTTCGGCGTTCTAGCGATCTGGCCCCAATTCCTCTTAGAGGTATTCTTGCGCGGCGGTTTGTCGGACGGGCGGATCGAATAAGCGTTCCCCAAAAATAGGGGAGTGCATTGGGGTGATTTCGTAAGGGGAGCGCGAGCGGCATGAGGATGTCGATGGGCCGGATGGGCCGGCACTTGCTGGGATTGGTCGTAGCTGGCCTGACGCTGGCCACTGGCGGCGCGGCATTTGCCGAGCTTGGACAGCCGGCGCCGTGGGAGTGGACGCTTCAGCAATCCGCTTCCCCGGTGATGGACAACATCGTCTGGTTCCACAATTTCCTGTTCGTGCTCATCACCGTGATCACGCTGTTCGTGCTCGCGCTTCTGGTGATCGTGGTCGTGAAATTCAACGCGAGGGCCAATCCGGTGCCATCGCGGACCACCCACAACACGCTGATCGAAGTGCTCTGGACGCTGGTGCCGGTGCTGATCCTGGTCGGCATTGCGGTGCCGTCGTTCCGCCTCCTGTTCCTCGAGCTCGACGTGCCGAAGGCGGATCTGACCATCAAGGCCACCGGCAAGCAGTGGTACTGGTCCTACGCCTACCCCGACAACGGCAAGTTCGAGTTCGACTCGCTGATGGCGCAGGACAAGCAGCCCCGCCTGCTCGGCGTCGACAACGAGATGGTGGTGCCGGTGAACAAGGTGGTTCGCGTCCAGACCACCGGCGCCGACGTCATCCACGCGTTCGCGTTGCCGGCCTTCGGCGTCAAGATCGACGCGATTCCGGGCCGCCTGAACGAGACCTGGTTCAAGGCGACCAAGACCGGCATGTATTATGGCCAGTGCTCGGAGCTCTGCGGCAAGGACCATGCCTTCATGCCGATCGCTATTCGCGTGGTCAGCGATCAGGAATTCGCCTCCTGGGTTGAAACGGCGAAGAAGAAATATGCGAGCGGTGGCACGAGCACTTACGCCTCCGCGGCCGGCCCGGCGCAGTAAGCGCCGGTTCAGGGGACGAAAGGGCGGGACCTCTCGGGGTCCGAACGGGACGCAAGGCAGGATTTGAAAATGGCAACGAGTGCAGCGACACACGGCGATCACGCCCAAGACCACGCACACGACGATCACGCCCATCCGACCGGATGGCGGCGGTACGTCTATTCGACCAACCACAAGGACATCGGCACGATGTACCTGTTCTTCGCGGTCATCGCCGGCATCATCGGTGCTGCGATGTCGATCGCGATCCGCGCCGAGCTGATGTATCCGGGCGTGCAGATCTTCCACGAGACCCACACCTACAATGTGTTCGTGACCAGTCACGGCCTGATCATGATCTTCTTCATGGTCATGCCCGCGATGATCGGCGGCTTCGGCAACTGGTTCGTGCCGCTGATGATCGGTGCGCCCGACATGGCGTTCCCGCGCATGAACAACATCTCGTTCTGGCTGCTGCCGGCCTCCTTCGCGCTGCTCCTGATCTCGACCTTCGTCGAGGGTGAGCCGGGCGCCAATGGCGTCGGCGCGGGCTGGACCATCTACGCGCCGCTGTCGACCACGGGGCATCCGGGCCCGGCCGTCGATTTCGCGATCCTGTCGCTGCACCTCGCCGGTGCCTCGTCGATCCTGGGCGCGATCAACTTCATCACCACGATCTTCAACATGCGCGCGCCGGGCATGACCCTGCACAAGATGCCCCTGTTCGTCTGGTCGATCCTGGTGACGGTGTTCCTGCTGCTGCTGTCGCTGCCGGTGCTCGCGGGTGCGATCACCATGCTGCTCACCGACCGCAACTTCGGCACCACCTTCTTCTCGCCGGACGGCGGCGGCGATCCGGTGCTGTTCCAGCACCTGTTCTGGTTCTTCGGCCACCCCGAGGTGTACATCCTGATCCTGCCCGGCTTCGGCATGATCAGCCAGATCGTGTCGACCTTCTCGCGCAAGCCCGTGTTCGGCTATCTCGGCATGGCCTACGCCATGGTCGCGATCGGCGGCATCGGCTTCGTGGTGTGGGCGCACCACATGTACACGGTCGGCATGTCCTCGGCGACGCAGGCCTATTTCGTCGCTGCGACCATGGTGATCGCGGTGCCCACGGGCGTGAAGATCTTCTCGTGGATCGCCACGATGTGGGGCGGCTCGATCGAGTTCCGCGCACCGATGCTCTGGGCAGTTGGCTTCATCTTCCTGTTCACGGTCGGCGGCGTCACCGGCGTCGTGCTGGCGAATGCCGGCGTCGACCGCGTGCTCCAGGAGACCTACTACGTCGTCGCGCACTTCCACTACGTGCTGTCGCTCGGCGCGGTGTTCGCGATCTTCGCCGGTTGGTACTACTGGTTCCCGAAGATGACGGGCTACATGTACAACGAGGCGCTCGCGAAGCTGCACTTCTGGGTCACCTTCATCGGCGTCAATCTGGTGTTCTTCCCGCAGCACTTCCTCGGCCTGTCGGGCATGCCGCGCCGCTATGTCGACTATCCCGATGCGTTCGCAGGCTGGAATTACATCTCGTCGATCGGCTCGTACATCTCGGGCTTCGGCGTGCTGATCTTCCTCTACTGCGTGTTCGACGCGTTCGCCCGTAAGCAGGAGGCGGGAGCCAATCCCTGGGGGGCCGGCGCAACCACGCTGGAGTGGACGCTGCCCTCGCCGCCGCCGTTCCACCAGTTCGAAGTGCTGCCCCGCGTTCAGTAAGCAACCCTTCGCCGCGGCGCCTTTGATGGCGCCGCGGCTCTATCACGAAGCGAGTAGGTTTAAGTGTCGGTCCTCGATCAGAACGCCATCGATATCAGGATCTCCGAGGCGGAGGTCGGCGACTACATCGCGCTTTTGAAGCCGCGGGTGATGTCGCTCGTGATCTTCACCGCGCTGGTCGGGCTGATGATGGCGCCCGGGCATTTCCATCCCGTGCTCGCGATCACCTCGCTGCTCTGCATCGCGGTCGGCGCCGGCGCATCCGGTGCGTTGAACATGGCGCTGGAAGGCGACATCGACGCCAAGATGTCGCGCACGGCGAACCGACCAATCCCGCGCGGACGCATCACCAGGCCCGAGGCGATGGCCTTCGGCATGACGCTCGCCTTCTTCTCGGTGATGACGCTCGGCATCCTCGTCAACTGGATTGCGGGCGCGCTGCTCGCCTTCACCATCTTCTTCTACGTCGTGATCTACACCCTGCTCCTGAAGCGCTGGACCACGCAGAACATCGTGATCGGCGGTGCCGCCGGCGCGCTGCCGCCAGTGGTCGCCTGGGCCGCAGTGACCGGCACGGTCGACGTCGAGCCGCTGCTCCTGTTCCTCATCATCTTCTTCTGGACCCCGCCGCACTTCTGGGCGCTGGCGCTGTTCCGCTCGGACGACTATGCCCGCGCCGGCATCCCGATGCTGCCCAACGTCGCCGGCCCCGACGCGACGCGGCTGCAGATCCTGCTCTACACCGTCGTCCTGATCGCGGTGGCTGCGGCGCCCTGGGCGCTCGGTTATTTCGACTGGATCTACGGCGTCACCTCGCTGGTGCTCGGCGCCGGCATGCTGGTGCTCGCCATCAACGTCTATATGCGGCGCGAGCGCAGCCAGTCGCTGCGCGCGACGCGCAAATTGTTTGCTTTCTCCATTCTTTATCTGTTCGCGCTGTTCGCGACCCTGCTTGCCGAGGTCGTGTTCCGCGCCGTTGCTCCGATGGTAGGGGGCGCATGACGCTGGCATGCCCGACAAACCCGAGCCAGATGGAATCGTCCTCACCGAGGCGCAGAAGAAGAGCCGCCGTCAGCGCTCGATTGCGATCGCACTCGCGCTCGGCGTGCTCGTGGTGCTGTTTTTCGCGGTCACCATGGTCAAGGGACCAGCGGTGCTAGTTCGGCCATTGTAGGAAAGATGGATCAGAAGCCGACCATATCGCGGGATGAGAGCCGGAGGGCCACGAAGGGACGCGGTCTTTTCAATGGCCTCTTCAGTGGCCTTGGCCGCGACGCACTGGTCGCCTCGATCTGCGGCGGCGTGGTCGCGCTGATGGTCGGTGCCTCCTATGCGGCCGTGCCGTTCTACAATTGGTTCTGCCGCGCCACTGGCTTCAACGGCACCACCCAGGTCGCGACCGCGGCGCCCGCCACCGGGCCGATCGCGCGCAAGATCGCGGTGCGCTTCGATTCCAATGTCGCGCCGGGCCTGCCTTGGAAGTTCGAGCCGGAGCAGACCGAGATCGAGGTCAATATCGGTCAGGTCACGACCATCTACTACACCGTGACCAACCAGGCCGCGCGCACCACCGCAGGCCAGGCGGCCTACAATGTCGCGCCGCTGACGGTCGGGTCCTATTTCCAGAAGATCAACTGCTTCTGCTTCACCGAGCAGACCATGGCGCCCGGCGAGAAGCGGGAGATGCCGGTGGTGTTCTATGTCGATCCGTCGATTATCGATGACCACGACAATGACGGGCTGGGTACGATCACGCTGTCCTACACGTTCTATCCGGTGCGCGAGCCGGCGGTGAAGCCGCTTGCAGCGGGCGAGGACGACAAGCGCAAAGGCAATCTTTGATCGCCGGGCTCACCTCCGGGGATTGGAATCAAAGGGGATAAGTGCCTGACAGGCACGGGCTAAGGAGAGAGACGGAAATGGCGACCGCGCAAGGCAAGCATCACGACTATCACCTGGTCGATCCGTCTCCGTGGCCGGCCGTCGGCTCGGTCTCGGCCTTCATCATGGCACTCGGCGCGATCGCCTGGATGCACCACATGTTCGCGGCAGCGCCGATCATCTTCGGCGTCGGCACCGTGGGCGTGCTCTACACCATGGCGAGCTGGTGGGGCGACGTGATCAAGGAAGCCCAGTACAAGGGCGATCACACCCGCGTGGTGCAGATCAGCCACCGCTACGGCATGATCCTGTTCATCGCCTCCGAGGTGATGTTCTTCGTTGCCTGGTTCTGGGCCTTCTTCAACTCGTCGCTGTTCCCGGCCGACCCCGTCCACGCCACGCGCGACGCCGTGTTCGGCTGCGGCCTTGGCACCCAGATGGGCGCCTGCAGCGTGCCCGGCACCTGGCCGCCGCACGGCATCGAGACGTTCGATCCCTGGCACCTGCCGCTGCTCAACACCCTGATCCTCCTGACCTCGGGCACCACAGTAACCTGGGCGCACCATGCGCTGCTGGAGAACGATCGCCAGGGCCTCAAGTACGGCCTGATCCTCACCGTGCTCCTGGGCGCGACCTTCACCTGCGTGCAGGCCTATGAGTACAGCCACGCAGCCTTCTCCTTCGCTGGCAACGTCTACGGCGCGACCTTCTTCATGGCGACCGGCTTCCATGGTTTCCACGTGCTGGTCGGCACCGTGTTCCTGCTGGTGTGCCTGGCGCGGGCCTATGCCGGTCACTTCACGCCGAAGCAGCACCTCGGCTTCGAGTTCGCCGCCTGGTACTGGCACTTCGTCGACGTGGTCTGGCTGTTCCTGTTCATCTGCATCTACGTCTGGGGACGCGGCGCCGAAACCATGGCCCACGGCGCGCATTAAACGCTGGTCGATCGTGATATAAAGGGGCGGCCTTAGCGGCCGCCCCTTTTGCTTAAGGTATGGAGAGGGGAAGGAAAGTGCATGACCGAGTATCCTCCCACCACCGTTCTCCAGAGCGCGATGCGCGGGCTTGCCTGCAAATGTCCGCGCTGCGGACGGGGCAAGCTCTATACTGGCTTCCTCGCGCTCGCACCGTCATGTGAGGTCTGCGGCCTCGATTACGCCTTCATCGACTCCGGCGACGGGCCGGCGATCTTCATCATCATGCTGGCCGGCGCCATCGTGGTGGCCTGCGCGCTGATCGTCGAGGTCAAGTACCAGCCGCCGTTCTGGCTGCATGCGGCGCTCTGGCTGCCGCTGATCCTGGTCACTACGCTTTTGCCGCTGCGGTCGATGAAATCGCTGTTGATCGCGCTGCAGTTCCATCACAAGGCGGCGCCGGGCCGGCTGGTCGATCGCGCGAAATGAAGGGGACCGCGACGCGCCGCCGCGGCGTGGCGGGATTTGCCCTGTTCACGCTCGCCATGATCGCAGCCTTCATCGCGCTGGGTGTCTGGCAGTTGCAGCGCCGCATCGCTAAGCATGAATTGATCGCAGCGCTGACCGAGCGGCTTGCAGCGCCGCCCGTTGCGCTGCCGTCGCCGGCACAGTGGAGCACGCTCAACGCGGCTAACGACGAGTTTCGCCGCGTGAGCCTCACGGCGACCTACGCGCCGCTTCCCGACGCCATGGTCTACAGCTCCGGTTCGGCCGTGCGCAGGGATGCCGCCGGTCCCGGCACCTGGGCCTTCCTGCCGGCACGGCTGCCGACCGGCGAGATGATCGTGATCGATGCCGGCTTCGTCGAAAATACGATGCAGGAGCGCTCCGTCGAGGATCGTGCTGTAACCAAGCTCGTCACCGGCGGGCAGGTCGCGCTCACCGGATACTTGCGCTTTCCGGAAGCGGCGGGCTGGCTCACGCCCGGGGAGAACCGCACCAAGCGGCTGTGGTTCGTTCGCGATCAGCATCTGATGGCGAGTGCACTCGGCTGGGGTGCAGTCGCACCGTTCTACATCGATCTGGAACAGCCTGCGCCCGAGAACGGTGTCCCGCGTCCCGGATCGCTCGACGTGCATCTCCGGGATGACCACCTGCAATATGCCATCACCTGGTTCACGCTCGCGGGTGCAGTGCTGATCGCGTTCGGCGTGTGGGTGAGAGGCCGGCGGCGGAGCTGATCCGGCGCGGAACCGGAATCTTCCGGGCTTTACCATTCAGCGTCCATTCACGACTGTGGCCATAAGCCGCCGCGAAACGAATTCGCGTGAACAGATCGGGATGGATGCGTTGAGTGACTTCGACCAGATGGGCATTGTCGTCGACTGGCTGGACGCCTGTCGCAAGGGCGACCTCAGGTCGCTGATCGATCTCTATACCGATGATGCCAGCCTCGAATGCCAGTGCGGGGGCACGCATCTCTACCGCGGCCGCAGCGAGCTCGAAGCCTATTGGGGATCGCGGCTTGGCGCACTCTCCTCTGCCGGATTCGGGCTCGAGGACATCAGCCCCGCGCCGCAGGGCATCGAGCTCGAATATTCGATTGCCGGCTCGTTGCGCATCCGCGCCAGCTTCGGCTTCAGCGCCGATGGCAAGATTTCCCGGACCATTTGCGCGCCGGCCCGGCAGAATCCAATGGACTGCTCTGCGTGCTAAAACGTGGCGACGATTCATCCCAATTGCATTGCACTTTCGCGGGGCGCGACCCCGCGCTGCCAAATATGCAGGCGGGCGCAGCCAGACGCACGCAGGGTCTTCCCCATTTAGTTAAATTCTAACGCAGGTGGTATTTTCGCTCTTTCCATTTGTTCCCGCTGGCGTATCTGTTTGGGAAAGCGAGCGAGACCAATGCAAGACATCGTCAAGCCGGCTACGCGGATATTGATCGTCGACGACCACCCGGTCGTCGTATTCGGTTGCAGGTCGCTGTTCGCGTCAGATCACTCGATCCGGATCGATGAGGCCAGTGACGCAAAGTCCGGCCACCGCGCCTTCGTCAGCAAGCGTCCCGACGTCACCCTCATCGACATCAGCCTGCCCGACGTCTCCGGCTTCGAGCTGATGCGTCGTATCCGCAAGGACGATCCGGACGCCAAGATCATCATGCTCAGCACCAACAACGATCCGGCCTTCGTGGTCCGGGCGGTCGAGATGGGCGCGCAGGGCTATGTCTCCAAGGGCGACGACATCAAGATCCTCGTCAAGGCGGTGCGCAAGGTCGCTGCCGGTGACAATTTCATCTCGCCGCAGCTCGCGGAGGCCGTGACCTTTTCCAGCGCGGCGATCAAGGCCAACCCGGCCTCGCAGATGACGCCGCGGGAATTGGAAATCCTGCGGCTGCTGGGGCGCGGCGACAAGATCGTCGAGGTCGCCGAAGCCCTCGGCATCTCCTACAAGACCGTCGCCAACACCACGTCGCTGCTGAAGCAGAAGCTGGGCGCGAAAAGCCATTCCGACCTGATCCGGATCGCGGTGGCGATTGGGATGAACTGAGCTCGGTTCGTCCGCATCGAGCGGCTGCTTCGCCAGCGGCGGGAAAACATGGCAGGCGCACCACGCCGAGCTTCAAAGCAGGGTGCGATCGCGATCATCGCTTTGGAGCAAGCGGGAGAAGTTGGAACGTTCTCCGGGGCAAAGCGTTTTTGCCCTTGACGATGAGATGACACCCGACCACAAGCTCACGGCGAATGATTTGATGGGGCCATGGTTCGCGAACCGGCCTCCGAACGCGGATAAAACAGGTCTGCACACGTAACGACAGACCCTTCCAGGAGAGGGCTGCGGCATTGCCGCAGCCCTTTTTCTTGCGCCGCCTTTAGGCCTTGGGTGGCACGGGAAGCGGTTTCCCGATGCTGCAAAACGCTCTATGGTGCCTCCAGCTTGCTGCGGCAAAACAAAGTAACTTCATTGAAATCAAAGGTTTAGGCGTTCGGCCGGCCTTTGGAGGGCGGTTTGACTCGATATATCTCCACCCGGGGCGAGGCCCCCGAGCTTGGCTTCTGCGACGTGATGCTGACCGGGCTTGCCCGCGATGGCGGGCTCTATGTGCCGCTCGACTGGCCGCAGCTCTCACCAGAGATGATCGCCGGATTCTTCGGCCGCCCCTATTGGGAGGTCGCGGTCGACGTGATCCGCCCGTTCATCGGCGGGGAGATCTCGGATGCCGATCTCGGCCGCATGGCGAACGAGGCCTATGCCACCTTTCGTCACCCAGCCGTGGTGCCGTTGCGCCAGATGTCGCCGCATCAATTCGTGCTGGAGCTGTTTCACGGTCCGACGCTCGCCTTCAAGGACGTCGCGATGCAGCTGATCTCGCGGCTGATGGATCACGTCCTCGCCAAGCGCGGCCAGCGCACCACCATCGCGGTCGCGACCTCAGGCGACACCGGCGGCGCGGCCGTCGAAGCCTTCGCGGGTCTGG
The DNA here is from genome assembly GCF_053572325.1 of Bradyrhizobium sp. UFLA05-112. NCBI lineage: Bacteria > Pseudomonadati > Pseudomonadota > Alphaproteobacteria > Hyphomicrobiales > Nitrobacteraceae > Bradyrhizobium > Bradyrhizobium sp. UFLA05-112. The sequence goes on from NZ_JBANBK010000017.1 coordinate 46,797, forward strand.
AGAATGTCGATCTCATCGTGCTTTTTCCGCACAACCGCGTCTCCAACGTGCAGCAGCGCATGATGACGACGACAGGCGCCGCCAACGTGCACGCGCTTGCCATCGAAGGTACGTTCGACGATTGCCAGGCGCTCGTGAAGGGGATGTTCAACCATCACCGCTTTCGCGACAATGTCGCGCTGTCCGGCGTCAACTCGATCAACTGGGCGCGCATCGTGGCGCAGGTGGTCTACTACTTCACCTCCGCGGTCGCGGTCGGCGCGCCGGCGCGGCAGGTCGATTTCACGGTGCCGACCGGAAATTTCGGCGACATCTTTGCAGGCTTCGTTGCCAAGCGCATGGGGCTTCCGGTGCGCACCCTGCGCATCGCCGCCAATGTCAACGACATCCTGGCGCGCACGCTCAAGACCGGAATCTACGAGGTGCGCGAGGTGCACGCCACCGCGTCGCCCTCGATGGACATCCAGATCTCATCGAATTTCGAGCGGCTGATGTTCGAGGCGAACCGGCGCGATGCGACCGGCGTCCGCCGGCTGATGGACTCGCTGAAGCAGTCGGGTCGCTTCGTGCTGCCGGATGCGACGCTCGCCGCGATCCGCGAGGAGTTCGACGCTGGCCGCGCGGACGAGACCGAAACCTCGGCTGCGATCCGTGCCGCCTGGCGCGAGGCCGGCGAGCTCGTCGATCCCCATACTGCGGTAGCTCTCGCCGTCGCCGATCGCGACACCACGGACACGACGGTGCCCAATATCGTGCTGTCCACCGCGCATCCTGCCAAATTCCCCGACGCGGTCGAGGCTGCCTGCGGCATGCGGCCGCAATTGCCGGCCTGGCTCGACGGATTGATGACCAAATCCGAACACATGAAGGTGATGAAGAACGATCAGTCCGAGGTGGAGCGGTTCGTGTTGTCGGTCAGCCGCGCCGCAAAGCAGGGAGTTGCCGGATGAGCGTCGAGATCTCCAAGCTTGCCTCCGGCCTCACCGTCGTCACCGACAACATGTCCCATGTCGAGACCGCCGCGCTCGGCGTCTGGGCCGGTGTGGGCGGCCGCGACGAAAAGCCGAACGAGCATGGCATCTCCCACCTGCTCGAGCACATGGCGTTCAAGGGCACGACCCGGCGCTCCTCGCGCGAGATCGTCGAGGAGATCGAGGCGGTCGGCGGCGACCTCAATGCCGGCACCTCGACTGAGACGACGTCCTACTACGCGCGGGTGATGAAGGCCGACGTGCCGCTGGCGCTCGACGTGCTCGCCGACATCCTCGCCAATCCCGCCTTCGAGCCGGAAGAGCTCGAGCGCGAGAAGAACGTCATCGTGCAGGAGATCGGCGCTGCGCAGGATACGCCCGACGACGTCGTGTTCGAGCATCTCAACGAGCTCTGCTATCCCGAGCAGGCGATGGGCCGCTCGCTGCTCGGCACCGCCAAGACGCTGCGCGGCTTCAACCGCGACATGCTGCGCGGCTATCTCTCCACGCATTATCGCGGCCCCGACATGGTGGTGGCCGCCGCAGGCGCGGTCGATCACCGTCAGGTCGTGGACGAGGTCGAGAAGCGATTTGCGAGTTTCGAGGCGACACCGGGACCGAAGCCGACGCCTGCGATGTTCGGCAAGGGCGGGGCGAAGGTGGTGCATCGCGAGCTCGAGCAAGCGCATCTGACGCTGGCGCTGGAAGGCGTGCCGCAAACCGACCAGTCGCTGTTCTCGCTCCAGGTCTTCACCAACGTCCTCGGCGGCGGAATGTCGTCGCGGCTGTTCCAGGAGGTGCGGGAGAAGCGCGGGCTGTGCTACTCGATCTACAGCTTCCACGCGCCCTATACTGATACCGGCTTCTTCGGGCTCTATACCGGCACCGATCCTGCGGACGCGCCTGAGATGATGGAGGTCGTCGTCGACATCATCAATGATTCGGTGGAGACGCTGACCGAGGCCGAGATCGCGCGTGCAAAAGCACAGATGAAGGCGGGCCTCCTGATGGCGCTGGAGAGCTGCTCATCGCGCGCCGAGCAGCTCGCGCGGCACGTGCTGGCCTATGGGCGGCCCCAGACGGTGCAGGAGCTGGTGGCCCGAATCGACGCCGTGAGCGTCGAATCGACGCGAAATGCAGCACGAGCGCTATTATCGCGGAGCCGCCCCGCGGTCGTTGCATTGGGCAGCGGCAGGGGTCTGGACACGGCGGTGTCTTTTGCGGAAGGATTGACCCGGGCGCGAGCCAAGGCGAGGCTCCACTAGGAGCTGTGCCGAGGGCTGATATCGCACCCCGGAAAGCATCACATGGCTCTTTTTCGCTTGCCGTCCAGTGGACCTGCCGCCCTCGCCCCACGTGGCAACGGACTGCTGTTGCGTGCGCCGCAGATGTCGGATTTCCTGCAATGGGCGCATCTGCGCGAGGGAAGTCGGGATTACCTGACGCCCTGGGAGCCGATCTGGCCCTCCGATGATCTCACCCGCTCGGGCTTTCGCCGGCGCCTGCGTCGCTATGCCGAGGATATCGCCGCGGACCGGTCCTATCCGTTCCTGATCTTCCGGGAACTCGACGGCGCCATGGTCGGCGGCATTACGCTAGCCAATGTCCGTCGCGGCATCGTCCAGGCCGGCACGATCGGCTACTGGGTCGGGCAGTCCTACGCCCATCGGGGCTATATGACCGCGGCGCTGCGGGTGTTGCTGCCGACCCTGTTCGGCGAGCTCAACCTGCACCGGGTGGAGGCCGCCTGCATCCCCACCAATGCACCGTCGATCCGGGTGCTGGAGAAGTGCGGCTTCTCCCGTGAGGGGCTGGCGCGCCGCTATCTCTGCATCAACGGGGTCTGGCAGGATCATCTGCTGTTCGGCCTGCTGCACGAGGATTTCCGCGGCTAACCAAGCCGAAACTTGCCTGTCGTGTTGCCTTATCGTGTGCCTTGGGTTCGCCGATTTTGGCGATATAACGCGCAGCAGGCCGGCGATCTGCCGGGATATTGTCATGGAGTATGGTCCCTTGAAGGTGAGAGAGCTTCGGTCCTCGCAGACCGCGCTGCGGCGAGGTCTGGTGATCGTACTGGTGTTGTCGATTGTGTTCGCGGCGGCTTCGCCTGCGACCGCGCAGTCGCTGACCGATCGCTTCAAGAACCTGTTCGGCGGGTCGTCGGACGAGCCGTCGGCGCAGACCCCGACGCCGTCGCCCGGCCAGCCGTCCGACGCCCAGACCGAGGTCGATTGCCCGCCGGTTACGGTGCGTGCGGGCGCGTCCACCTATGCCGTGGCCGTCTCCGGCAAGCAGGCGGTCGGCAACGACGTGCGCTACCAGGCCTCGATCACCAAGATGGCGCGCGAATGCGTCCGCAACGGCAGCGAGATCACCGCGCGGATCGGCATCCAGGGCCGTATCGTCGCGGGCCCGGCTGGTGCACCGTCGTCTGTGGAAATTCCGCTGCGCGTCGCGGTGGTGCAGGGCGGCGTCGGCGAAAAGGTGATCGGGTCGAAGGCCTATCGCACCACGGTGGCGATGTCCGAGGATGGCAGCGTGCCCTTCACTTTCGTCGCCGAGGACATGGTCTATCCGATGCCGTCGGCAGCGGCCGCCGATTCCTATATCTTCTACGTTGGCTTCGACCCGCAGGCGCTGTCGGGATCGTCGAAGGCGGCGCCGAAGAAGAAGAAATAGGCGGCGCCAAATAACACGCTGTCATGCCCCGGCTTGACCGGGGCATCCAGTACGCCGCGGCCTCTCCGTATCATTCACCGCCTCTGGAATACTGGATCGCCCGGTCGAGCCGGGCGATGACACCGAGACTTTCAATGGACCCAATCATTCAAACAAAAAAAGCCGGCGCTCATCGCGCCGGCTTTTTGATTTGTGAGGAAGCTCGCCTCAGTTCAGCTTCTGCCGAACCTCGGTGATGCCCTTGGCGAGCAGGTCGTCCGCGACCTGGCCCTTGACCGACTGCGACAGGATGGTGGAGGCGGCCTGAACGGCTGCCTCTGCCGCTGCGGCGCGGACGTCGGCGAGCGCCTGGGCCTCGGCGAGCGCAATCTTGCTCTCCGCGGTCTTGGTTCTGCGGCCGACGAAATCCTCCATCTTCGCCTTGGCTTCGGCCGCGATGCGCTCGGCTTCGGCTTTTGCATTGGCGATGATGTCCTCGGCCTCACGCTCGGCGGTGGCGCTGCGGGCCTTGTAGTCGGCGAGCACCTTGGCCGCCTCCTGCTTGAGCCGCAGGGCGTCGTCCAGCTCGGCCTTGATGCGCTCGGCGCGATGGTCGAGCGTGGTCAGCACGGTCTTGTGGATGCCGAGATAGCCGAAAACGACCATCAGGATCACAAAGGCGACGGCGACCCAAAATTCAGGTTCGAAGAACATCTCGACTAACCTTTCAGGGACGCATCGACCGCGGCGTTGACCGACGCTGCGTCGGGAACGACGCCCGTGAGCCGCTGCACGATCGTACCGGCCGCATCGGCCGCGATGCTGCGGACGTTGCCCATGGCGGTGGCGCGGGTCGAGGCGATGGTCTTCTCCGCCTCGGCGAGCTTTTTCGCCAATTGCTCTTCCAGAGTCTTGCGTTCGGCTTCCGCCTGCGCATTCGACTTTTCGCGGGTCTCGTTGCCGATCGCCTGGGCGCGCGAACGCGCCGAAGCGAGCTCGCCTTCATAGGTCTTCAGCGCGGCGTCGGACTGGTCCTTCAGCTTCTGCGCCTCGGCCAGATCACCGTCGATCTTGTTCTGACGTGCTTCGATCGCGCCGCCGACACGCGGCAGCGCAATGCGCGACACGATCAGATAGAGCGCGACGAAGAAGATCGCGAGCGACACCAATTGCGATGGAAAGGTGCTGCTGTCGAACGGCGGAAAGCCTCCGCCGTGGTGACCGCCCTCGGCCTCGGTGTGAGCATTGGCCTCCGGGCCTTTTGCCCCGCCATGACTCTCAGCCATGGAGATCTCCTGTTGCTGTCATGCGCGCGCCGCCCCGTAGGTCGGGCGGCGCGAACACCTCATCAGAGCGGAACGAACAGCAGAAGCAGCGCGATCAGCAGCGAGAAGATGCCGAGCGCTTCGGTCACGGCGAAGCCGAAGATCAGGTTGCCGAACTGGCCCTGGGCGGCCGACGGATTGCGCACGGCGGCTGCGAGGTAGTTGCCGAAGAGGACGCCAACGCCGACGCCCGCACCGCCCATGCCGATGCACGCGATGCCCGCGCCGATAAGTTTTGCTGCTGCCGGATCCATTTTTGACTCCTTGGAAGAAAGATTGGGTTGTGGGTGGATATTCCCCGGACCGCTCAGTGTCCGGGATGAAGGGCGTCGTTGAGGTAGATGCAGGTCAGAATCGCGAACACATAGGCCTGGAGGAACGCGACCAGAAGTTCGAGCGCGGTGAGCGCGACGGTAAGGGCGAGCGGCATCACGCCGCCGATCCAGCCGACAGCGCCGAGCGAAACGCCGAGCATAGCGACGAAGCCCGCGAATACCTTCAGCGCGATGTGGCCGGCCAGCATGTTGGCGAACAGACGCACGCTGTGCGAGACCGGCCGCAGTAGGAACGATAGGATCTCGATGAACATCACCAGCGGCAGGATGTAGCCGGGAACGCCGTGCGGCACGAAAATACTGAAGAATTTCAAGCCGTTCTTGTAGACGCCGTAGATCAGGACGGTGAAGAAGACCAGAAGCGCGAGCGTCGCGGTAATGATCAGCTGGCTCGAGACCGTGAAGGTGTAGGGGATGATGCCGATCAGGTTCGAGACGGCGATGAACATGAACAGCGAGAAGATCAGCGGGAAGAACTTCATGCCTTCCGCGCCGGCGTTGCTGCGGATCATGGTCGCGACGAATTCGTAGGAGATTTCGGCGACCGACTGCAGGCGGCCGGGAACGAGCTGCGTGCCGCTGGCGAGCATCAGGAGCGAGATCACCGCCACCGCCACCAGCATGTAGAGCGACGAATTGGTGAAGGCGATCGTGTGGCTGCCGATATGGCCGATCGTGAAGAGAGGCTCGATATTGAACTGATGGATCGGGTCGATTGTCATCCGCGCGGCATCTCTCGGTCTGCCGGGCAAGCCGGCTGGTCTCGGTCAGCCGGCCGGGCCGGCCCGTGCCGGCGAGGCCGGCACGATCAATTCCTCTGGCCAGAGGGGCTACGAACCACTGCGCCTGTTTTGACCCGCGCCCGCCGATCTCACCACGTTCACCACGCCAGCCACGAAGCCGAGCAGCAGGAACACGATAAATCCGAAAGGCGACGTCGACAGCAAGCGGTCGAACCCCCAGCCAATCCCCGCTCCGACAATGACCCCGGCGATCAACTCGGAGGATAGCCGGAAACCGAGCGCCATCGCCGAGGCTCTGGCCGCTTCGTCTCCACCTTCACCTGCGGGTTGCTCGGTCTTGATCCTGCGGTCGCGAAATTCGGACAACCGCTGATTAAGACTTCCGAGCCTTGCGGAAAGCGCAGCCTCCTCAGGCGATTTATCGCCATTTCCATTCTCGCCGTGCCCCGTGCTCGTACTCATGCAACGAAGACCCGAAACGCCGCGGTTGAATGGAAATTACGCCCGCCACCCTCGAAAGCCGCGCGGACCATACTGACCGCACAGAATCAAGTCAAGCCAAGTCACGATTGCGTCGTTTTCGACTATCTAATTGATATTACTTGAAATATCGCCGTCTTCCCCAGCGCTGCACACAGCGTGACGCCGCACCGCAGCAGCTCGCGCCGCAATCAGCGGGCCTTGCCCGGATCTGGCTGCTCTGCGGATATCGAACGAGGTGCGAAATCAGTCATCCCGCCAGCGCGTTTTTCGCGCGCGGGGTGTAGGATTGCAGGCAGGTCACATGATCACATCATTTTCCGACGGAGCAGCGCCATGAGGTCAGCGACGTCATCCAGAGCATCGTGGTTTTCGGCGGCTGTCATCGCCGTGGCTGTCGCGGCGGGTGGCGGTCTCGTTTTCGCGCAGGCGGCACCCGACAGCGAGAACGGCCGCTACACCATGGCGCCGACCCCGGACGGCGTGTTGCGGCTCGATACGCGCACCGGGACCGTGTCCACCTGCTCGAACAACGGGGCGGGCTGGGCCTGCTACGCCGTGCCCGACGAGCGCTCCGCGCTCGACGCCGAGATCGGCCGCCTGCAGGCCGAGCTCGAGAAGCTGAAGGCGCAGCTGGCCGCCGGGCCGACCGTCTCCGGCAAGATCGACGATGCGCTGCCGAAATCCGACTCGTTGAAGAAGGCCGAGCCGAAAGCCGCGGAGAACAATCGCAAGATCGAGGTCCCACTGCCCAGCGATCAGGACGTCGATCGCGTGGTGTCGTTCCTGGAGCGCGCCTGGCGGCGGTTGATCGAGATGGCCAACCGCGTGCAGAAGGACGTCTCGGGGAAGATTTAACGCGCAGTTACGCAACGGACTGCGCACAGCTGCGTTCTTCGTAGGGTGGGCAAAGGCGCGCTTGCGCCGTGCCCACCATCTTTCATGGATCGCAACAGAAGTGGTGGGCACGGCGCTGACGCGCCTTTGCCCACCCTACGGCTGCGTAGGATAAAGCGAGACCTTTCATGACATCAACCACGCGCTCCGCGCCATCGACGGTGCAGGCCACGACGATCAGCACATCGTTGCTGACGGTGCAGACCTCAGGCCGCGGTTTCGTCGATCTGACCACGGAAGCCGAGAAATTCGTGCGCGACGTTCGCGCGCGCGACGGCGCATTGACGCTGTTCATCCGTCATACCTCGGCGTCGCTGACGATCCAGGAAAATGCCGACCCCTCCGTGCTCGTCGATCTCACCACGGCGCTATCGCGACTGGCGCCCGAGAATTCCGGGTGGGTGCATGACCTCGAAGGGCCAGACGACATGCCAGCGCATATCAAGACCATGCTGACGGAGACATCGCTCCAAGTGCCGGTCCTGAAGGGCGAACTGGCACTCGGCACCTGGCAGGCGATCTATCTGATCGAGCACCGCAAGACGCCGCACCGGCGCGAGGTCGTGTTGCAATTCATCGGCCAGGCGAACTGAACAACGTGCGCCGACAAAACAAAACCGGCCGCGGATTTCGCGGCCGGTTTGCTGTTGGTTTGCGCCGGCGGCAGGCCGCCGGCAGCTTGCGCGATCAGGTCGCCTTGATGTCGACGTCCTTGGTCTCCGGCAGGAACAGGAAGCCGACCACGGCGGTGATCACTGCGAACACGATCGGATACCAGAGGCCGGCATAGATGTCGCCGGTCGAGGCCACGATCGCGAACGCGGTCGCCGGCAACAGGCCGCCGAACCAGCCATTGCCGATGTGGTAGGGCAGCGACATCGAGGTGTAGCGGATCTTGGTCGGGAACAGTTCGACCAGCATCGCCGCGATCGGCCCGTACACCATGGTGACGAAGATCACCAGGATGAACAGCAAGCCGATGATCGCCGCCACCTGCGGACGGAAGATGTCGAACGGATGCGCCATCTTCACGATGCCGGGGTCACCCGCCTTGGGATAGCCAGCCGCCTGCACCGCCGCGAGAACCGCCGGGTTGCTGTCCTTGGCGTTGGCGTAGGGCACTTCCTTGCCGTTCACGACGACCTTGACGCCGGAGCCGGCCGCGCCGGGCATCGTCACGTATTTGACCGACGACTGCGACAGGAAGGCGCGCGCGGTGTCGCAAGGCGCTGTGAAGACGCGGGTGCCGACCGGATTGAACAAGTCGCCGCAGCCCGCGGGATCTGCCCACACCTCGACCTTGCCCGCTTCGATCGCCTTTTCCAGCGCCGGGTTGGCGTTGGTGGTGATCATCTTGAAGATCGGGAAAAAGGTCAGCGCCGCGATCAGGCAGCCGCCGAGGATGATCGGCTTGCGGCCTATCTTGTCGGACAGCGCGCCGAACACGACGAAGAAGCCGGTGCCCAGCAAGAGCGACCAGGCGATCAGCAGGTTCGCGGTGTAACCGTCGACCTTCAGGATCGTTTGCAGGAAGAACAGCGCGTAGAACTGGCCGGTGTACCAGACCACGCCCTGGCCCATTGTGCCGCCGAGCAGGGCGAGCAGCACGAGCTTGCCGTTCTGCCAGTTGGCGAAGGCCTCCGTCAGCGGCGCCTTCGAGCTCTTTCCTTCTTCCTTCATCTTCTGGAAGATCGGCGATTCATTGAGGCGGAGCCGGATCCAGACCGAGACGCCGAGCAAGAGCACCGACACCAGGAACGGAATGCGCCAGCCCCACTTGGCGAACTCGGCTTCGCCGGTCGCGGTGCGGGTGAACAGGATCACAAGCAGCGACAGGAACAGGCCGAGCGTCGCGGTGGTCTGGATGAAGGAGGTGTAGTAGCCGCGTTTGCCGTTCGGCGCGTGCTCGGCGACGTAGGTTGCCGCACCGCCATACTCGCCGCCGAGCGCGAGACCCTGAGCAAGGCGCAGCGCGATCAGGATCACCGGAGCTGCGAACCCGATCGTCGCCGCGTTCGGCAGCAGGCCGACGATGAAGGTCGACAGACCCATGATCAGGATGGTGACGAGGAAGGTGTATTTGCGGCCGACGATGTCGCCGACGCGGCCGAACACGATGGCTCCAAACGGGCGCACCAGGAAGCCTGCCGCGAAGGCCAGCAGCGCGAAGATGTCACGGGTTGCTGGCGGATAATCCGAGAAGAATTGCAGGCCGATGATGCCGGCGAGCGAGCCGTACAGATAGAAATCGTACCACTCGAAGACGGTGCCGAGCGAAGAGGCGAGAATGACGAACCGTTCGTCCTTTGTCATGCCTCCTGCGCCAGCACGGGACACAGTCATTGTCGTCATGTTGAATTGGCTCCCCGAAAATCGTTTCCTCGCTCCCAGATGTCCGGACGCGGCCGGACAGCTTCTGGGCTTGCCCCAAAGGTAACATCGTCGTGAAACCGGCCCCAATACGACTTTCGGCCTTTCGCACTGACGCGTGGCTGACGGCTGCTGGCATGCAACGCCGCGCCAAGTAGAATATCGGGATTAACCCCTTTGCGGCAAAGGGATAATGTGGGCTTGCATGCCACGGCCGCTCGGGGAAGAATTGGCCCGCCGGCGCCCTGGCTTGTTGGCCCGACCACAACGACAGCAAGAGATCGATGAACGCTCCCGCAACCCGCCTCGTCATCGCCGATGACCATCCCCTGTTCCGCGATGCGCTGCGCCAGGCAGTGGCTGGCGTTCTGACCTCGGCGCGGGTCGACGAGGCCGGATCGTTCGAGGACCTGACCAAGCTCCTGGAACAGGATTCCGATGTCGATCTGGTCCTGCTTGACCTGTCGATGCCCGGTATCTCCGGCTTTTCGGGCCTGATCTATCTGCGTGCGCAATATCCGGCGATCCCGGTGGTCATCGTCTCGGCGTCCGACGACAGCGCCACGATCCGCCGCTCCCTCGACTTCGGCGCCTCCGGTTTCATTCCCAAGCGGTTCGGCGTCGAGACCCTGCGTGACGCCATCCTGAAGGTGATGGACGGCGATGTCTGGGTGCCCCCGGATACCGACCTCAACTCCGCCGCCGATCCCGATATGATGCGCCTGCGCGACCGCCTGGTGACGCTGACGCCGCAGCAGGTGCGGGTGCTGATGATGCTATCGGAAGGTCTCCTCAACAAGCAGATCGCCTATGAGCTCGGCGTCTCCGAGGCGACCATCAAGGCCCACGTCTCCGCGATCCTGCAAAAGCTCGGCGTGGAGAGCCGTACCCAGGCCGTGATCGCCGCCGCCAAGATCGCCGGCGGCCAGTGGAAGCAGGGCACGCCGACGGAGTGATCCTTGGCTGTCATTCCGGGGCGATGCGAAGCATCGAACTATGGTGCGCAATTGCGCACCTGAGAATCTCGAGATTCCGGGTTCGCTTCGCGCCCCGGAATGACGACGTCTCACTCCGCAGCCACCATCTGCTGCGTGCGCCATTGCCCGAGCAGAGCCCGCAGCGAAGCCGGCTTCACCGGCTTGTTCAGCACCGCGATCTGCTCCTCGCGCGCGGCGACCTGCACGGCCGGGCTGCGGTCGGCGGTGATCAGGATCGCCGGTATGTTGTCGCCGAAGCGGCGGCGGATGTCGCGGATGGCGGCGATGCCGTTGCCGCGGTCGAGATGATAGTCGACGAGCAGGCCTGTCACGTTGCGGCCGGCCGCCTCGATCGCACTGATCGCACCCTCGGGATCAGCGACCGCGATGACCTCGGCATTCCAGGCTTTCAGCAGCGTGCGCATGCCGTCGAGGATTGCTGCGTCGTTCTCGATGCATACGATCAGCGCGCCGGCAATCGGCGTGCGTGCGAGCGGCGTGGCGCTGGTCACGGCCGCAGTATGGGTTGCCGCCTTGGCGGTCGGCACCGTTACCGAGAACATCGAGCCGCCGCTCGCATTGGCATCGATGGCGATGCCGTGCTTGAGCACGCGCGCCAGGCGCTCGACGATCGACAGGCCCAGTCCCAGGCCGCGCGCGATCCGCGCGCCCTGCTCGAGGCGGTGGAATTCCTTGAAGATCTCGCTGCGCTTCACGGCAGGGATGCCGACGCCGGTGTCGTAGACGCAGACTTTCAGCGATGGCCCCTGGCGGCGGCAGCCGACCAGCACACGCCCGCGCGGCGTGTATTTGATCGCGTTGGAGATCAGGTTCTGCAGCAGGCGACGCAGCAGCAGCCGGTCCGATTTGACCGCCAGCGAGCAGGGCATGAAGGTCAGCCGCAAGCCCTTGGCGCGCGCGATCGGCGCGAACTCGATCTCCAGCGACCGCATGAGGTCGCCGATCTTGAAGCTCGAGATCGAGGTCGTCATGGCGCCCGCATCCAGCCGCGAGATATCGAGCAGCGCGCCCAGGATCTCCTCGATCGCCTGCAGCGATTCGTCGATGTTCTCGACCAGCCGCGTCTCTTCGCCGCCATGCTGACGCTCCACCAGGCTCGTCGCGTAGAGCCGCGCGGCGTTCAGCGGCTGGAGGATGTCGTGGCTCGCCGCGGCGAGGAAGCGCGTCTTGGAAATGTTGGCGTCTTCGGCGGTGCTCTTCGCCCGCGCCAGCTCCGAGTTCAGTCGCGTCAGCTCCTCGGTGCGGTCGCGCACCCGCTTTTCCAGCGTGGCGTTGGCGCGCTCGAGCGCCTCGGCCGCCTCGAAGGACGGGGTGACGTCGGTGAAGGTGATGACGAAGCCGCCACCGGGCATGCGATTGGTCAGGACTTCGATGACCATATGGCGGTCGGGCAGGCGCTCCAGATACGGCGCGCTGTCGGTCGTATAGGCGACGAGCCGCCGCGCCAGCATCGCCTCGTGATCGTCGACTTCCGCCGGGTTGCCGGCGCCCATGAATTCCAGGATTTCGCGCAGCGGCGTACCGAACTGGATGAAATGCGGCGGCACGCTCAGCAATTCGCCGAACTGCCGGTTCGAGCAGATCAGCTGCAAGTCCTCGTCGAACACCGCGATGCCCTGGCGCACATGATTGAGCGCGGTCTGGAGGATCTCGCGGTTGAAATGCAGTGCCGCATGGGAATCGTCGAGCAGTTTGAGCGCGGCTTTTGCCGACACGGTCCGCTTGCGCAGCAGGAGCGACATCACGAGGCGCGAGGAGGCCGCCCCGATCGAGGAGGCGATCATGTGCTCGGCGTGCTGCAACAGTTCGAAATCGGCCGGTGCGCCCGCTTCGAGCCGCACATTGCGCCGTGACGCAAACGCCTCGAAGGATTGCCGCGCGCGCTCGGGCCCGAGATATTGCGCCACCGTGCTCTGGATGTCCTGCACGGTGACGGTGGTGCGCCAGCGGCGGAAATTCGGCGCGATCGGCGCGAGCGTGTTGGGAACGAACAGGTCACCCTGCACGAGCTCGATCGAGCTCGGCTGGCGCGCCAGCGAGAGCAGCACGTAGGTGAGGACGTTGAGCGACAGCGACCAGGCGACGCCATGCAGCAGCGGCGGAAGGTCGGCGCCGAACAGCGCCTGCGGCCGCAACGCCTCGAGGCCGAACGGACCATGCTGAAGCAGCAGGATGCCCGAGGTCGAGGAGTCGAGGAAGCTCGGCAGGAACAGCGTGTAGAGCCACATGGCGAAGCCGACCAGCATGCCGCCGATGGCGCCGCGCGCGGTGGCACGCCGCCACAACAGGCCGCCGAAGAAGCTCGGCGCAAGCTGGGCGATGGCGGCAAAGGACAGAAGACCAATCGCCGCGAGCTGGGTGTTGCCGAGTGCGCGATAATAGAAATAGGCCATCACCATGATGGCGAAGATCGCGAGGCGCCGCGAGCGCAGCAGGAAGTCGATGAAATCCGTCGCGCCGGCGCGGCCCTCGGGCCGCCGCTTCAGCACCAGCGGCACCACGAGGTCGTTGGAGACCATGATGGAGAGCGCGACGCATTCCACGATCACCATCGCGGTCGCCGCCGACAATCCGCCGACGAAGATGGCGACGCTGAGCAGGTCGTTGCCGCCCTCCATCGGCAGCGCCAGAACGTACATGTCGGGATCGATCGCGCCGAACGGGAAGGTCACGAGACCGGCGAGCGCGATCGGGATCACGAAGACGTTGATGGCGACGAGATAGAGCGGGAACAGCCAGCGGGCGCGGCCGACCTCGGCATCGGACGAGTTCTCCACCACGCTGACGTGGAACTGGCGCGGCAGCAGCATGACTGCGCAGAACGATAGCAGCGTCATGGTCAGGAAGTTGCCGATCGAGGGCGAATAGTTGATGGCGCGCACCGCCTCCGGCGTCTTCATCGCGCGCTCGATCAATTCGTGCGGTGAGAACATCCAGAAGGTGACGAAGGCGCCGGCGGCGAGGAACGCCACCAGCTTGACGATGGATTCGGTGGCGACCGCGAGCATCAGGCCGTGCTGGTGCTCGGTGGCGTCGGTCTGCCGCGTGCCGAACAGGACCGCGAAGGCCGCCATCGCCAGCGTCACCATCAGCGCCATGTCGCCGAGGATCGGGATGTGGGAGAAGGCCTGGTCCTCGCTCAAGATGGTTTCGAGCGAGGAGGCGACGGCCTTCAGTTGCAGGGCGATATAGGGCACCGAGCCGATGATCGCGATCAGAGCGACCGTTGCCGCCACCGCCTGGCTCTTGCCGTAGCGTGCGCCGATGAAGTCGGCGATCGAGGTGATGTTCTGTGCCTTGGCGAGCTGGATCACGCGGCGCAGGATGCCGGTGCCGATCCCGATCATCAGGACCGGGCCGACATAGATCGCGAGGAAGTCGGTCGAGGTGCGGGTGGCGAAGCCGACCGAGCCGAAGAAGGTCCAGGAGGTGCAGTAGATCGCCAGCGAGAGCGGGTAGATCAGGCCGGAGGCACGGCCGGCTTTAGCCTGGGAGCGGCGGTCGCCGTGGCTCGCTACCAGGAATAAAAAGCCGATATAGCCGAAAGCGGCTGCGATCACGCCCCAGTCGTGCAGCATTGCTGGGGAACCTCTCCCTTGCGTCGCGGCGAAAGCCGCGTCTGATCTCATTTTCCGAAGAAAATCTAGCGCTTAAGCTCGCCGCAAGCGACAGCCATTTTTCCAGTTGCCGCAGGAACCATCATCGTCGTTAAGCTGCGTCGTCATGATCGCAGGGCGGCCTCAGGCCTACCGAGAGAGTCCCCGTTTGGCACCCCACTCCCTGTCCCTCCCCCTTTGCTGGGGAGGGGGTAGCCCGGGAAGGGTGTGGGTGGATTCATCGCGCTGGGCCAGCGCGACTTACTCCGCCGCCAGCGACTTCTGGCGCAGCGGCAGGCCGAGGCGGTCCCAGACCTGGAGGAGGGCTTCGGCGAGCTGATCGATCAGGCCGTCGTCGTGATAGGGCGAGGGCGTGATGCGCAGCCGCTCGGTGCCCTTGGCGACGGTGGGATAGTTGATCGGCTGGATGTAGATGCCGTGCTCTTCCAAGAGCAGGTCGGAGGCCTGCTTGCACTTCTCGGGATCGCCGACGAACAGCGGCACGATGTGGGTGTCACTCGACATCACCGGCAGGCCGGCGGCATCCAGGATCGCCTTGACGCGCGCGGCGCGGTCCTGATGGCGCTCGCGCTCCCAGCTCGAGGTCTTCAGGTGCTTGATCGCGGCGGTTGCGGCCGAGCAGATCGCTGGCGGCAGCGCGGTGGTGAAGATGAAGCCCGGCGCATAGGAGCGCACGGCGTCGATGATCTGGCCGTTGGCCGCGATATAGCCGCCAAGGCAGCCGAAGGCTTTCGCCAGCGTACCTTCCAGGATGTCGATGCGATGCATGACGCCGTCACGCTCGGCGATGCCGCCGCCGCGCGGGCCGTACATGCCGACGGCATGAACCTCGTCCACATAGGTCATCGCGCCGTATTTCTCGGCCAGGTCGCAGATCTTTGCGAGCGGGGCGACGTCGCCGTCCATCGAATAGAGGCTCTCGCAGGCGATCAGTTTTGGCCGGTTCGGGCCGGCGGCCTTCAAGAGCGCTTCGAGATCGGCGAGGTCGTTGTGGCGGAATACGATGCGCTCGCAGCCGGATTGGCGGATGCCCTCGATCATCGAATTGTGGTTGAGCTCGTCCGACAGGATCAGGCAGTTCGGGATGAGCTTGGCGATCGTCGCGATGCCGGTCTGGTTCGAGACGTAGCCGGATGTGAAGAGGAGAGCGGCCTCCTTGCCATGGAGATCGGCAAGCTCGGCTTCGAGCTGCACCAGCGGATGATGGGTGCCGGCGATGTTGCGGGTGCCGCCCGCGCCGGTGCCGACCCGGGTCGCGGTCTCGACCATGGCGCCGACCACCTTCGGGTGCTGGCCCATGCCGAGGTAGTCGTTGGAGCACCAGATCACGACGTCGCGCTTGCCCTTGGGCGAATGCCACACCGCGTGCGGGAACCTGCCGGCCATACGCTCGAGATCGGCGAACACGCGATAGCGCCGCTCGGCGTGGAGGCGATCGAGGGCGGAATTGAAGTACGCGTTGTAATCCATCGGCAGACCTGCAGCGGAACTGGCTAATCTTCTTAGAGCTTTTCAAGCTCTAATGTCTATGCGCCAGCTCACATTTGGCAATGCGGCGGGCAGGACCATTCATAGCGGCCGGCCGTCAGCAATAATTGATGTGGATCAACCGGCTAGTGCCGCCGCACGCCAGCTCCTTGGACTGCGCGGTCGCCTTCGCGGCGGCATGGACATTTTGTCCATGGCGCTTCGCCGGTCATGATCGCGGAACCGGTTAAGCCGGGCTCGTGGCCCTTCTCCAGAAGGGGCTGCGGTGCCGCCGGCCTCGCGGAGAGCTCTTGCAAAGGGAAGCGCCATGAAACGAGTGATGATCCTGAACGGCCCGAACCTCAATCTCCTCGGCGTGCGCGAGCCGCACATCTACGGAACGACGACACTTGCCCAGATCAAGGCTAGCTGCGAGGAGGCCGCTGTAAGGCTCGATCTCTCGGTCGCCTTCCACCAGTCCAATCACGAGGGCGTTCTGGTGGACCTGATCCAGTCGGCGCGGCAGGATGCCAATGCCGTCATCATCAATCCGGCTGGCTTCTCCTTCACGTCCGTCGCGATCATGGACGCGATCAAGGCGTTCGAGGGCCCGGTGCTGGAGGTGCATATCTCCAACATCCACGCCCGCGACGAATATCACCGGCACTCGAAGATTTCGTTCGTGGCGACCGGCGTGATCTGCGGGCTCGGGCCCTACGGCTACATCGCGGCGATGCACGCGATCGCGCAGATGAAGTGAGGCGCGCGCTCAGGTCGTCCTGAACTGGAGCACGCCGTCCCTCTCTTCCGCGGTCAGCCGTCCCTCGACCAGCATGTAGTTGACGTGGGCGATCAATTCGCCCGCGGCAAAGCCCATCTGGTGGGCATCGAGCACGTGCTTGTGGAACACGACCGGCACGAGCTGGGACGAGGTCTGCGGCACCTCGCGGCACGCTTCCGCGATCATGCGGCAGCGCTCCTCGTGATGGTCGGCGAGCTGCTTGATGCGGGTCTTCAAGCCGTAGAACGGCACGCCGTGGCCGGGCAGCACCAGCACGTCATAGGGCAGCGTGGTGGTGAGGCTCGCGAGCGAGGCCAGATATTCGCCGAGCGAGTTCTGGTCGGGCTCGACCGCCCAGACGCTGACGTTCGGCGAGATCTTGCTCAGCACCTGGTCGGCGGAGAGGAACAGCTTGTCATCCGCGCAATACAGCATCACCTGGTCGAGCGCATGACCGCCGCCAGTGATCACCTTGAAGCGGCGCGGGCCGATCACGACCTCGTCGCCATGCGAGATGCGGCGGTAGGAGGCCGGCAGCACCGACACGCGTTTCAGATATTCCTGGCCGCGGCCGAGCAGCTTGTCGGTCAGCGTCTCGTCCATGCCATGGCGACGGAAGAACAGCCGCTGCGCGTTGCGCCGCTCCTCGGTGCCACGGTTCTGGTGATAGACCGATTGCAGATATTCAACCTGCGACATCTCGAGAGGACAGTTGAACCGCTCGACGATCCAGCCCGCCAGGCCAACATGGTCGGGGTGCGAATGGGTGACGATCAAGCGCGTGATATGGACGCTTCTGAGCGGCCCGTCGAACAGTTTTGTCCAGGCCTCGATCGTCTCCTCATTGCCGAAGCCGGAGTCGATCATCGCATAGCCGTCGCCGTCGGCGAGCAGGTAGATGTTCACATGGTTGAGGCGGAACGGCAGTTTGAGCCGCACCCACAACACACCGGGGCGCACCTCCACGACCTCTTCGGGGCCGGGATGCTGTTCCCAGGGGTAGCGCAGGGCCTCGGCCGAGGACTGTACGCTGTCGCTCTTCGAATGCATGGACTATCGGTACCCGCACATCGGGCCGGACGCCAGCCGAAAAACCACGTGGGGTGGCCTTCGCATGGCCGTCATTCCGGCGGGCGGACACGATGTCATTCCGGGGCGCGGCAAAGCCGCGAACCCGGAATGCGGAGGTTGTGGCGCGAGATTCCGGGTTCGCCTCTTCGAGGCGCCCCGGAATGACGGAAGAGAAGTCTTAGGCCGCGCGGATATTGCTGAGGAACGCGTCGACCTCTCCGCGCAGCACGTCGGCCTCGCGGCGCAGCGCATCGGAGGCGCTCAGCACCTCGGTCGCCGCAGCGCCGGCTTCGGCCGAGGCCGTGGAGACGCCGACGATGTTGCTGGACACCTCGCTGGTGCCTCCCGCGGCGTGCTGGATGTTGCGGGCGATCTCGCGTGTCGCTGCCCCCTGTTCCTCGACGGCGGCGGCGATCGACGTGGTCACGTCGTTGATCTCGCCGATGATCTGGCCGATGCCCCTGATCGCGCCGACCGCAGAGGTCGTGACCTGTTGCATGCTGGCGATCTGGGTGCGGATCTCGTCCGTGGCTTTCGCGGTCTGGCTCGCGAGGCTCTTTACTTCGGAGGCGACCACCGCGAAGCCGCGGCCGGCCTCGCCCGCGCGCGCCGCTTCGATCGTGGCGTTGAGCGCGAGCAGATTGGTCTGCGAGGCGATGGTCTGGATCAGATCGACGACCACGCTGATGCGGCTTGCGCTGTCTGCAAGGCCTTGCACGGTCGCGTCGGTCGCGCCGGCTTCGTGGACCGCCTTCTTGGCGATCTCGGCCGAGGTGACGACCTGGCGGCTGATCTCGGCAATCGAGGACGACAATTGCTCGGTGCCGGCCGACACCGTCTGCACGTTGACCGAGGTCTCCTCGGCGGCCGACGCCACGGCGTTGACCAGCGCGTTCGACTGGTCGGCCGTCGACGACATGCTCTGCGCGGTCGCCTGCATCGAATTGGCCGATTGGGCGAGGCTGTCGAGGGCTGTGCGCACGGTGCCTTCGAACGATCCGATCTGCGCCTCCATGCGCGCGGCGCGCTCCGCCTTGGCGACGCGGTCCTTGTCCTGCTCGCCGGCGAGTGCACGGGCCTCGATCATGCTCTGGCGGAACACCTGAAGCGTGTCGGTCATGGCGCCGATCTCGTCACTATGTCTGGTGCGGACGATCTCTGCGTCGAGATCGCCGGCCGAGAGCAGCTGCATCGCGCGCTGCAGCCCGCCGATGCGCCGCAGGATGTTGCGTCCGACATAGAGCCACACGAACAGCACCGAGCCGACCAGGGTCAGCGCGCCCAGCGCCAGCATGACCATGGTGGCGAACGAAATCTGCCTGCGCGCCTGGAAGGTCGAGTCGTTGGTCTCCTTTTGCACACCTTCGACCAATTGCTGCACGCTGATGCCGAGGCCGACATTGAGCTTGCGGGTTTCGTCGAGCACGGTCTGGCCGTAGTCGGTGGCGTCGAGCTCCTTCTCGCGCAGGTTGAACACGCCGGTCTTCCCGGTGCCGAGCGCAAGCAGCTTTTCGGCCGTCTCGCGCAGCATCTTGCTGCCCTGATTGTCCGGCAGCAGGTCGAGGTTCGAGCGCAGGCGCCCCTGGGCCGTCTTGAAATCCTTCTGGATGTCGTCGAGCTTGTCGGCGGTGTTGGCCGAGAGCGCTGCGCTCATGTCGGCCGCCGCAAGATTGCCGGCCGCAACGACATTGCCGAGCTGGCCGACGGTCTGCGCCGCTTCGCTGGCGTCTTCGGCCGACAGGTTCGCCGAGCCGAGAATCGCGTTGACCTGGGTCTGGGCATTGAGCATCGCAGGGCTCGCCGCGCCGACGAAATCGCCCTGTGCCTTGCGCAGCGCATCGTATTGCTTGTCGTGAAGTGCCGCGACGTCGAGCCGCTCGCGGGCGGCCGAGGTCAGGCTTTGCGCTGCCTCATTGAGGTTCTTGATGGTGTCGTTGAGGCCCGTGACGACCGTCTTGTCGGCGCCGAGCTCGATGATCTCGCCGAGCTTCTGCTGGACCTGCTGCTGCAATTCCTTGAGCTTCCTGGTGCGCTCGTTCAGAGCATCCTCGCTCGGTGCGGCGAGCAGTGCCGGTCCCTGTGCCGCGAGGCTCGCGCTCTGGGCGGACAATTGCAGGCTTGCGGCGAGACGCGGAATGTCCCGCCCGCTCAGGTCGACCATGCGTTCGCCGAGATTTTGCAGCACGTAGCCGGCGCCCGCCGAGATCACGAGGCCCATGCCGGCAATGACCGCGAAGGCGGCGAACAGGCTGCCGCGCACACCCCACTTCTGCAACGAGATACGAGGCCCGAGGCTGCCCAGGCTCACACGGATCGCCATCAGAATTCCCCCACGCGCATTACTTTATATTTTGCGGGCGGCAGTATCGGGGGCGCGAGTTAAAAAATCGCAAGCGAGGCAATTGCTTGCGCTTTTCCACGCGGCGAAAAAAGAAGGGCCGGCAAGACTGCCGGCCCTTTCCGCAAGATCGATTGTGGTTGGCGGTCAGTAACGCGCGGCCACCGGGCCCGCCCAATTGAAGCGGTAGTTGACGCCCGCCTTCACCGTGTGATCGTCGGTGGTGAAGCTGCCGGCCGGCACCAGCGCCGCAGGCGCGGTGAAGCTGGCGCTGCCGAAATTGTAGTACTGGTATTCAGCCTTGGCCGACC
The DNA here is from genome assembly GCF_053572325.1 of Bradyrhizobium sp. UFLA05-112. Classification (NCBI taxonomy): domain Bacteria; kingdom Pseudomonadati; phylum Pseudomonadota; class Alphaproteobacteria; order Hyphomicrobiales; family Nitrobacteraceae; genus Bradyrhizobium; species Bradyrhizobium sp. UFLA05-112. The sequence goes on from NZ_JBANBK010000017.1 coordinate 67,159, forward strand.
AGTTCGGGGCGAACAGGTATTCAAGTCCGGCGCCGACGGTGTAGCCGTTGCGATGATCGCCAGAGATCGCAAATCCGACCGGCGCGCCGCCAAGCGTCACATGCTCGTTGTTGTCCGAATAGGCGTAGCCGCCCTTCACGTAGACCAGACCCGGGCCCCAGGTGTAACCGACGCGACCGGTGATCGAGCCGAGCCCGCGCTGATCGTTGGTGTAGGCGTAGCCGCTCGGGAACACCGCGCCGACGCTGCCGGAGAGCCAGGAGTACTGGCCTTCGACACCGACCACGAAGTTCGGGTGGAATTGCCAGTCCGCACCGACCTGCAGACCACCGAGGAAGCGGCCGTTGCCGTTGTTGCCGGTGGAGAGACCGTTGAAATTGTTGTCGCTCGAGAACGCGCCGCCGAGATGCGCACCGAGATAGAAGCCGGTCCAGTTGTAGATCGGCGCGACATAAGCCGGCGCAGGCGTCTTGCTGTAGTAGGGGCGGGCGCCGAGATCGGCACCGACGGCGGGCGCGGCGGCGCTTAACGAGAGCAGCGCAACGGTCGCGAACAGAATCTTCTTCATCGTCTTCTTACTCCAACGCATCATTCCCGGCAGGCGCGCATCTCGCGCCGTCGTTGCTTTCGCGGATAGCGGGCTTTTGATGAAAATGCTGTCACATGCGCGGCACAGCGGCCGCCAACCCGACGTATTGGCCGGCAAATGCTTTTCGTGCTTAACGACGGCTTAAGAAAGGGTGAAGAAAGGCTTAACGCGGCTGGGTTTGCGGAGACGATCGGCCGCTCTCCGTCAAGCCAGGCGCCTGCGCACCTCCTCGCGCATCTGCTCGCGAAACTTTTCGCGCTGCGCGGGCCGGTCCTTCTCGGCGATGGTGTGACGATCGAAGATGTCGAACTTCTCCAGGATCGGATAGCGCTCGCTTGCCATTGCGAGCACGCGGAGCACCTTGGCCGCCGACGCGCTCGGCCCGCGCACCTCCCAACGCCGGATCGTCACTGTCCCGCTCACAGCCGGCAGGCCGCACAGCTTCGCCATGTCCGCGACCGTGAGCTCCCGGCCGAGCGCCTCGGACAGGTCGGCGCGCAATTGCTTCAGTTCGGGGCCGGTCATGTCACCTCAGTTAAGCGAAGTCGATGAGGTGAATGCATTAGCGCTGATTCGGGCCGATCCGAAGGCGGGCCTGTCTCATCCCCCGGGACCTGCCAAAGCGACGCAATCAACCTCCACGTCGAATGGCCCGGGCCACGACGGGACATGCACGAAGATGCGGGCGGGGGATTCATCCTCGAAGTAGCGGGCGTATATCTCGTTGAACGCGGCGAAGTGCGAGGGGGTGGGCGTGCAATAGACATTGCACTTGATGACCCGTGTCAGCGAGGATCCTGCCGTTTCCAGGCAGTGCTTCATCTGATCGAGCACGATTTCGGCCTGCCGCTCGAATGGCAGCGGCCTGATCTCGCCTGTTTCGGGATCAAATGGCGGCAGTCCGGACAGATAGACCAGGCCGTTGGCGACGACCGCCGGATAGATCGGGCCTTTGCGGCGACGTTCCAGATAGGTCGAAATCGGCTCCACGCGGATTCGTTTCATGTTGCTTTCTCCGGGCTCTGCTGGCGCCACAAGCCTGTCTCTTATACACATCCATGCTGGCCGCGCTCATGGGCGGACAGGCGCTGACCGCAAGCGAGCTCGCTGCGCGGGCGCGAGTATCAAAGTCCACCGCCAGCGGACATCTCGGCAAGCTGGTCGGTGCGAGGTTGCTTAGCGTGACCCAGAAGCGCCGCAACCGCTACTACCGCATCGCGTCGCCTCTGGTGGCCAGGATGCTGGAAAGCATCAAGGCGGTCGCCGCGATCGAGGTTCCGTCGCGTCACCAGCCGCGCTCGATCGGCGATGACCAGCTCCGTTTCGCGCGCACCTGCTACGATCATCTGGCCGGTCATCTGGGGGTTGCCATCGCCGATGCCCTCGTTGCCAAAGGGCACCTTGTCCTCACGGACGACGGCGGCGAGGTGACCGCTTCCGGTACACGCTTCCTCTCCCTGTTCGGTGCCGAGCTGACGCCGACGTCCCGGAGCAGGCGAGTTTTCTGCCGCCCGTGCCTGGACTGGAGCGAGCGCCGCTATCATGTCGCCGGTCACGTCGGCGCGGAAATTCAACGATGCTGCCTGGAGCTCGGTTGGCTGAGGCGCGATCGCGACACGCGGATCGTGCGCATCACGCCGTCCGGGCAGATCGGCTTGCGCAAGACATTCGGCATCGACCTGAGCGATGGCAGAAGCCGCGGTTCATCAAATGCCCGATCATGAATTCGCGTGCTAGTCTCTCGCTGCCGGTCGAGCGTCAGCGAGGGGAAATCCCATGCCAGTGTTCAAGCTGCCCCTGTCGGGGGATGTCGTGCAGTCGATTTATCCGTCGTTCTTCAGTCCCACTGGCGGCCAGTTCGGGCTCGTCAACATCACGGTCGGGCAATCCTCGGCGCCGGAGGTCGAGAGGGACGTGCTGTCGGATGTCGGCAGCTACGGCAAGCAGATCGGCCAGATCGCCGATGCGTTGCTCGCGGTGATCGAGCATCTGGAAGCGGACGTCGACGGGACGCTCAAGCGCGACAAGGCGATCAAGGACTTCAAGACCATGCTGCATGCGGTCGCCAAGGTGAAGAACGCCCACCATCGCGAGGCACGGCGCCCGCGCGACTGATCGCGTCATACGGCCTGCGCGTTCCGTCCGGGTCGGGCGGCGAGCGGGCCGCCCGGCGCAGTCGGCATCCCGCCGCACAAAAAATGCAGCGCGATCCTGTTTTCACTTGATTCATCTCCCTGTCACGGTGACAAGTCCGCCATGGACAACGCTACCCGCTCGGAACGATCTCGCAACGCTGCGCTTGAAGCGGCGATTGCCATCATTGCGCGCGACGGACCCGGCCGGCTGACGCTCGACGCCATCGCGCGCGAGAGCGGCCTGAGCAAGGGCGGCGTGATGCACCAGTTCCGCACCAAGGAAGCCGTGCTCAAGGCGCTGCTCGAGCGGCAGATGGCGCATTTCGAGGAATTTTCGAACCGCTATATGGCGAAGGTGAGCGCCACCTCCGCGAACCCCGCGCTCGCAACCCAGCTCGCGACAGTCCGCGAAGCGGCCGCGTCGCCGAATTCGGCGGCGCTGGCGCTGGTCGCGGCCATGGTCGAAAACCCCGGCCTGATGTCACTGCCGCGCGATCGTGAGATGAAGAGGGTCGCGGCGATCAAGGCTGAGGCCGCGGACCCGGATCTTGCATTGCTGCGCTGGGCCGCTGCACGCGGACTGCTGCTCAGCGGCCTGTTCGGCATGTCGCCGCTCAGCAAGGAGGAGCATCAGCGCCTGTTCGCGCGGCTGCTCGACGACAGCCAATGGAGCGCGCTGGAAAAGCCTGCCAAGCCACGCGCTGTGAAGGCAGGCGCAACGACACCCGCCAAGAGCGCGACCGCGCGCAAGCGCGCCTGACCAGCAGCCACGAATCCGTTGCGGCATCAGCCGCGCCAGGCACGCTCCAACCCCTCATCCTGAGGAGCTTGCGGAGCAGGCGTCTCGAAGGATGAAGGCCGAGCTGCAAGAGCCGGCCCTTCATGGTTCGCCCGGCGATGGGAAGCATCGTCCGGAGACTGCGGCTGGCGCTGGCCGCGGCCAAACGTGTCCATCGCATTTTGATACTTTACAAACCGTCTAGTCGGTTTTATAGATGGCGACACTGAGGCCCGGCCCAAGGCTTCGGATCATGGCCCCGGAAGAGGCCTTGGGCCGGTAATTGTGAGCACCGCAGCCGCGTTCTTGTCCCGTACGCGGCTGCGGTCGCCGCGGCCTCTCGTTGCGCCTCAAGAGGAGTATGGAATGGATCGCTCGATCGCCATGCGCGGTCTGGGAACGCTTGCGCTGTGCGCATCCGTGGTAGGCTGCGCCAGCGTGACGCCGGTGCCCTATTCGGAGATGGCGTCGTCGGCCTACATGGCGCCGGACAAGTCGGACACCTCCGGCCGCGTGCCCTATCGCTACTCCACGCAGGTCGACTGGCGCGCGTACGACAAGGTCATCCTCGATCCGGTCGTGATCTATCGCGGTAGAGATCATCAGTTCGGCGATATGTCCGACAAGGACAAGACGACGCTTGCCGCCCACATGCAGAACCGCTTCGCCGACAAACTGCGCAGCCGCTTTGCGCTGGTGAATGCACGCGGGCCGAACACGCTGCGGGTTCGGCTCACCTTGACTGGCGCAGTCACCAACACGCCGGTGCTCGGCACGCTGTCGCGCTTCGATGTCGCGGGCGCCGTCTATAACGGCGTGCAGGCCGCGCGCGACGGCGAGGGCACGCTGACCGGATCGGTCATCTACGGCGTCGAGATCTTCGACGCCTCGACCTCGCGCCTGCTCAGCGCCTACGTCACCAAACAATATCCCGCCGCCTTCGACATCAAGGCGAGCGTCGGCTCGCTCGCCGCCGCCACGGCCGGCATCGACAAGGGTGCCGACGCCTTCATGGCGCAACTGAACTGAAGAGAGAGGCCGAGAGATGAGCATCCTTCTTCGCATCGTCGTCCGCATCGCGATCACCGTCGCGCTGATGATCTTCGACGGCCGCGCCGGGGCGGTGGGCCCCAGCGATCCCGCCGGCACCTGGCTCACCGAGGACGGCCGCGCCCGCATCCGGCTCGAGCGCTGCGGTTTGGGGCGCGACCGCATCTGCGGCTTCATCGTCTGGATGAGGACCCCGCAAGATGCGCGCGGCCAGCCGCTGCGCGACAGTGAAAATCCCGATCCCGACAAGCGCGCCCGCGCGCTGCTCGGCCACCAGCTCATCATGGGCCTCGAGGCGACACCGGAAGGCCGCTTTGCGGGCGAGATCTACAATGCCGAGGACGGCAAGCGGTATCCCATCTCGCTGTGGCGCGAGGCGGCCGACAAGCTGAAGCTCAAGGGGTGCCTGATCAGGTTCCTGTGCCAGACCCAGACCTGGCAGCAGACTCTCGACGTCCTGCCCGGCCAACTCGTTGGCCTGACCGGCGACGTCAACGGTCCCCGCGCCGACGAGGAATGGGCCGCAGCCTCGCCGCCGAAGCCACGCAAGTGAAGGGAAAGTAGCGGCTGCTGCCCGTGTGCTGCCGCGAATTTGATCCGGATCAAAGCGGGACAGCCCTTTCTGCGGTCCGATTGCAACATGGATACTCTCCCGGCGAACGCCTTCACGGGCGAAGCCATCGAAGCTGAGCTTGAGACGGACTGCGATGCGCGCGATGCCGGGTTTGCCCGCTGCGTGCAATTGCTGCGCGATGCCGGATTGAGACCGACGCGCCAGCGCGTGGATCTGGGGCAGCTTCTGTTCCTGAACGGTCACCGACATGTCACCGCAGAGATGCTGTTCGAGGAGGCGGTCGCGGCGAACGCTCGGCTGTCGCTGGCAACCGTCTACAACACGCTGAACCAGTTCACGGAAGCGGGCCTGTTGCGCCGGATCGCGGCCGATGGCCTGAAGTCGTTCTTCGATACCGACACCAGCGTGCATCCGCACTTCTACCTCGAAGGCGAGGACATTCTGGTTGACGTCTCCGAGGGGCTGAGCTTCACCAAAGTGCCAGAGGCTCTGCCGGGGCACGACATCGTGCGGCTCGACGTCGTCGTGCATCTTCGCAGGAAAACGTCATCAGCGAGCAAATCATAGCCGTCCGCCGAATTGCGAATTCCGACTCGCAAGGGCCCGGTTCGCCCTGCGATACGGTTTAAGCCGTTGCCTGATGTATCCGCCGCGACTGCTCCTCATATATCGCGGCTTCCGTCGCCGGTAGGCGCTCGAGCCGCACGGCGACGTGCTTGTGATAGGGGGTGCCGGCGATGGGGTCGCGGTTGCCGCTTTCGGTCAGCGCGTTGATCCGCGGGCCGTTGCTAAGGCGTTCTCCGCCTGCGGTCGGGTGGGCCTGGCCGTAGCCGTGCGGCAGCGCGAGCTGGCCATCGCGCATGGAGTCATCGCGCCTGGCGCGCGCGACGATGCGCCCTACGGGTGATCGAACCGCGATCCAGTCGCCGTCGTCGGCGCCGAGGGAAGCAAGATCGTGCGTGTTGATGAGCAGCGCGCCATCGGGGTCGTCGCGCCGCCAGGCCGGATCGCGAAAGATCTGGTTGGCGTTGAACATGCGGCGCTGGCCAGCCGCGAGCACGAAGGGATAGTCATTGCCCGGCCGCGCGGCGGTCGGATCGAGCGCTCCCAGCCAGGTCAGCAGCGGCGTGATCGCGAGCCGCACCTTGCGGTCGGGATGGGCGAGCAGCGTCCACACCTCGTCATAATCATGCTCGGTGAAGGCCGTGCCGTTGCGTGCGCCGACCACGGCGTCGAACAGAGCATCGCCGAGCGACACATCCGGCACCTCGGCGCCTGCCTTCAGCGCGCGCCGTACCGCCTGCGGTGAACGCTTGGCGCAGGCGAGCGCGGCCATCCAGAGCGGCGCCGCCGCTGCGGTTTCGTCCGGCAGGGTCGCTCCCAGCGTATGGTAGAGCACCAGCGCGCCGAGCGCAGCGAGCTGCGGATTGGCGCCCATGAAGGCGCGGAATTCCGCGGCAAAAGCGCCGCGCGATTGCAGCGCGGCCTCACGCAGCGGCGCCAGCGCGTTGTCGCCGGGCAATAGCCCAAGCGCGCGGGTCAGGCGGGTGTAGATCTCCGGCTCTGGTAGCGTCCCCGGCAGCGGTGCGACCACGCCGGCCCGGACATGGAAGAAGTTTTTGGGAAATTCCATGTTGAACAGCGTGAACTCGGTCTTCTCGTATTGCGAGGAGGCCGGCAGCACGTAATGCGCGAGCTGCGCCGTCTCGGTCATGGCAACGTCGACCACGACGACGAGGTCGAGCGCGCGCAGCGCCTTTTCGACCTCGGCGGTGTTGGCGGCCGTGTTGGCGGGATTAGATGAGTCCACCCAAACCCCGCGCAATCGTTGGGGATGATCCGTCAGCACGGCCTCGCAGAACAGGTTCGGCGGCAGCAGTCCGGCGATCACCTCGGTATCGACGGCCGCAAATCGCTGGTTCGGCGAATTGCCCCATAAGGGTTGCAGCCAGCTGTGGAGCTGGTTGGTGCCTTTCCGGCCAAAGCTGCCGGTCAGCATGATCAGGAGCTTTTCGAGATAGGAGTTGAGCGTCGAGTTAACGCCCTGCTGGATGCCGAGTTCGACCCGCACGGTCATCGCTTTTGCCGCCACGATCATGTCGACGCATTGCTCGATCTGCGCAATCGGGATGTCGGCGGCCTCGGCCCATTCATCGACGCGAATGCTCAGGAGCGCCTCCCGCACCTCGTCATAGCCCGTCGTGTGCTGCGCGATGAAGGCGTGGTCGACCGCGTCGCGGCGCACCAGTGTTGTGAGAATGGCCCCGAGCAGGAAGGCATCGGCCCCGGGTCGGACGGCGAGATGCAGGTCCGCCATCTCGGCGCTCTCCGAGCGGCGCGGATCGACGACGATCATCCTGCGGTTTGGATCTTTCCTGATCTGGTTGAGATGGTCGCGTGCGTTCGGGAAGCCGTGCGCGATCCAGGGATTGGCGCCGATCACGAACAGGAGATCGCAGTGATGGACGTCCTCCGCGGTGTGGCAGGTCTGGCTGCCGAACATGTGGCCGTTGACCCAGAAGTCGCCGGTCTTCTCCTGCGCCAGCGCATTGAAGACGTGGCGCGAGCCCAGCGCGCGCAGCAGCGCATTGGCATAGGCGCCACCGGCATGATTGCCCTGGCCACCGCCGCCATAAAGCGCAAGGCTCTTGCCGCCATGATGCTCGACCAGCGTGCGCAACCGGCCCGCGATCTCCGCGATCGCGGTGTCCCAGTCGATCGCGTCGAACCCGCCGTCGGCGCGTCGGCGCAGCGGCGTGGTCAAGCGGTCACGGTGATGGGCATAGAAGGGGATGCGTGCGGCCTTGTTGCAGAGGTAGCCCTGCGATTTCGGATGCTCGCGGTCGCCGCGCACCTTGGTGATGCGGTCATTGTCGACCCGCACCTCCAGCCCGCAATTGACGTAACAGAGATTGCAGGCGGTCTTCCGCCATTCCGTACCCGGCATCGACATCTCTCCCATGGTCTGGCTGGAGGGGATTTTAAATGATGATCATCATATATTCAATCGCCGTAGTGGGCTGCCGGTTCGCAGGGGATGGCGCTGGCCGGCAGGGGGTGCAAGACTGGTCAGGATCGAAATCCGCGGCTTCAACGATCAGATCGGCACCATAATGAGTGATCAACCGTTTCCAGGGCCCGCCTTGCGCCCGCTGAGCTTGCAGATCGGCGCCCAAAAAATTGCAGGCTTTGAGAGCGCAGGCACTGGCCGCCCGATCCTCTTGATCCACGGGAACTCATCCTCGTCCCGGATCTGGCAGAAGCAATTGCAGGGACCGCTGGGAACAAGATTCCGCGTGATCGCGATCGACCTGCCGGGCCACGGCGCCTCGTCGCCGCCGCCCAATCCGGAAGCCGACTATTCGGGCGCGGGTTATGCAGCCGTCATCGCGGCGATCGCCCGTGAGCTCGATCTGAAAAACGCCGTGGTGGTCGGTTGGAGCCTAGGCGGCCACGCTGTGATCAATGCGGCCGGCGCGCTGCCCACGGCCGCCGGCCTGATGATCTTCGGCACGCCGCCGATCGGCAGGGCGCCGGACGGCTTTTCCGGCTTCAAGGGCCTGTCCGCCACGGTGTTCACGCCGAAGCCGAGCGAGGCCGAGATCGAGGAGTGGACGAAATCGGCCTTCGCGCCGGGCTATGCGCCGATCCCCGATTTCGTCGTCGCGGACTTCCGCGGCACGGACGGCAACGCACGGGGCTATCTCGGCGTCAACGTCCAGGCCGGCCGCATCTCCGATGAGGCCGAGATCGTCCGCAATCTCAAGATTCCGCTTGCGATCGTCCACGGCCGTGACGAGCAGATCGTCGATCTCGGCTATCTCCAGCGACTGCCCGCGCCAACGTTGTGGCGCGGCGAAGTGCAGGTGATCGACGGCGCCGGCCATGCGCCGCAATGGGAGAAGGCGGAGGCGTTCAACAAGGTGCTCGACGCGTTTGCATCGAGCGTCTGAGGACACAGCTAGCGCCGCGCCCCCGGCAGCATGCGCTTAAGGGTGCGGTCGTGCAGCACGTAATGATGCACAAGCGCAGCTGCGGCATGCAGGCCGACCAGGATCAGGAGTGCGTTGGCGAGCGCCTCGTGCACTTCTCTGACGTCACGAGCGAAGGCACGGTCGGCCGTCCAGGGTGAGGCGATCTCGATGAGACCGAACACCGGCAAGGCCTGACCGCGGGCGAATTGCACCAAAATGCCGGCGACCGGCGCGGCGACCAGCAGCGCATACATCATATAATGCATCGCGCGCGCGGCGTGCTCGCTCCAGCGGCCAATCACGGCATCCGGTGCCGGCGGCGCGTCGGTGAGGCGCCAGCAGAGTCGTACGGCGACCAGCAGCAAGACCGAAAGCCCGAGGAAGATGTGGATGTTCTCGCCGGCTTCGCGCTGCGGTCCGCGCGGCAGCGCATCGCCGAACTCTCCCAGCAGCCAGGCGCAGAATACCAGCGCGACGACCGCCCAATGCAGGGCTATCGCGACGGCGCCATAGCCCTCGGCTGAATTACGAACTTGCATGCGTGAAATTCCAGTTCGCCAGCAGTATGAGCAATCGGCGGCAAGTGCCATTGATACAGCTCAATTTCCGCGAACATGTCATTCCTGATGCAAACGATCGTCATTCCGGGATGGTTCCGGGCTCGCCGCTGGCGCGTCGCCCGGAATGACGGACGGACCTGTATCGGCGCATTACCTCAACCCCGCCCTTCGAAATCCCTCCAGATAGTGCTCGCGATCCGCTTCGCTCCGCCAGGGCAGTTGCGTCGTGATCCAGGCGAGTGAGATGTTGGGCTGGGTTCGGCGCAGTTCCTGCAAGGCGGTCGCGGCGAGCTCCTGATCGCCGCTCATTCCGGCCGAGACCGCGAGCACGCGATAGGCCCCGGTGAGATCGCCACGGTGGCGGATCGCCTCCCGTGAGAGTGCGATCGCCTCGGCATAGCGCCGCTCGGTGAAGCGCGCATAGCCGGCGATGCCGTAGTAGATCGCGAGCGACGGATCGCGCGGGCTGAGGCGGATGACTTTTTGCGCCGCCTCGAACGAGCAGCTGGAGCGGCCGGCGTAGGATAGCGCCAGCGCGTAATAGCCCTGCGCCAGCGAGAAATTCGGGTTGAGCCTGAGCGCCTGCTCGAACTCCGACAGCGCGTCGTCGAGTCGGCGCGTCGAGAAATAGACGCTGCCGAGCGCGGTATGGGCCCAGGCATCCTCGTGGTCGCACTTGACCGCCGCGAGCGCGGCGGCCTCCGCAACCGGTGCCGCGCTCGCAAGCTCCGCCCAGCCGAGATGGACGCCGAACATGTGGCTTGCCGCCAGAACCGACTGGGCCTGGCCGTAGTCGGGATCGATGGCGATCGCCTGCGCGAGCAGCGCCTGCGCCATCAGATGATCCTGCCGCGTCACGCGCCAGTAGTGCGACAGGCCTCGCATCACGAGGTCCCAGGCGTCCAGGCTCGCCGGCTGCTTGCGGTGGGCGTGAAAATTCTCCGCAGCATAGATCTGCGGCTCGATCGCCGCGACGATCGCGTTGGTGATCTCGTCCTGAACGGCGAAGACGTCGCCGAGCTCGCGATCGTAGTGCTCGGCCCAGATGTGGCTGCCGGTGACGGCGTCGTTGAGCTGCGCAGTGATCCGCACGCGGCCGCCGGCCTTTCGCACGCTGCCTTCGACGACATAGCCGACCCCGAGCTCGTCAGCGATCTCCCTGATATGGACGGCGCGTCCCTTGTAGGTGAAGGACGAGTTGCGAGCGATGACCAGGAACCAGCGCACTTTCGACAGCGCCGTGAGGATGTCCTCGGCGATCCCGTCGCAGAAATACTCCTGCTCGGGATCGTCGCTCATGTTCTCGAACGCCAGCACCGCGATCGCCGGGCGCTCGGGCGCGTTCCGTGGCGCCTTCGTCCCGGCCGCGGGCGGCACCAGCGTTTGCTCCACGACGTCGCCCACGAAGCGAAAGCCCTTGCGCGGGATGGTTTTGATCAGCCGCTGCGTCGCGCCGTCATCGCCGAGCGCCTTTCGTGCCGCATTGATGCGGCTATTCAGCGCAGAGTCCGAAACGATGCGGTTGTCCCAGACCTGGCTGATCAGGTCGTCCTTGGTGACCACACGCGTGCGTTGCTCCACAAGATAGCGCAACAGATCGAACACCTGCGGCTGCAATGGAACAGCCGCGGCATCACGCGTCAGTTCATGCAGCTCGCTATCGAGCACATAGTTTTCAAAGCGAAATCGCACGTCTCGGCATCTCAAGCAAAAATCAGCGTCGTCTCAGGCGAAAATCAATCGTCCGCAAAAGTCCTGGCACGTCCAATACGGCACGGTGCAGCGACCTATGAATTGCCGAATCCCGGCACAACGGAGCTACATATGAGCCAAGTTCATTCCGACGTGCATATCAGCCCGGATGTCGCGGGCTCCAAAGTCCTCAGGTTTATCGCCTTTCTGTACGGAATTGCGGCCTATCTCGTATTTCTCGTGACCATCCTCTACGCCATCGGCTTCGTGATGGGCCTGGTGGTGCCGAAAAGCATCGACACCGGAACCGTTTCTTCGGCGTTCGAAGCCGTCACCATCAATCTGCTCCTGATGGCGTTGTTTGCCGTTCAACACAGCGTGATGGCACGGCAGCAGTTCAAGGCGTGGTGGACGCAGTTTGTGCCAAAGCCCATCGAGCGCAGCACCTATGTGTTGCTGGCCAGCCTGTCGCTGCTGCTCCTGTTCTGGCAGTGGCGGCCGCTGCCGGCGATCATATGGGACGTCCAGGACGCCGATGTCGTCGTGACGATCGTCACGTTATCCTTCGCCGGCTGGGTGCTGGTCTTCACCTCGACCTTCCTGATCAATCACTTCGAGTTGTTCGGTTTGCAGCAGGTCACCCAGCAACTGGTCGATAAGCAGCCGTCGCCGCCGCGTTTCAGGACGCCGCTGTTCTACAAATTCGTCCGGCATCCGCTCTATCTCGGCTTCATCATCGCAGTCTGGGCCGCGCCGACCATGACTGCGGGCCACCTGCTGTTTGCATCCGTGATCACGCTCTACATCCTGCTCGGCATCACGCTCGAGGAGCGCGACCTCGTCGCGCTGTTTGGCGACGAGTACCGGCAATACAAACAGCGCGTATCGATGCTTATTCCCTGGCGCCGGTCGGTTTGATCTCCGCCTCAACCAGATATTCATCGTCATCCAAGGAGAGCTTTCAATGAAACACGTCGGAAACTGCTTCTGCGGCGCGGTCGCAATCGAAGTGACGGGCCCGCCGGAGGCGATGGGCTACTGCCATTGCCGCTCCTGCCGCTCGTGGTCGGGCGGGCCCGTCAATGCGTTCAGCCTGTGGAAGCCGGAGGCCGTACGCATCACTGAAGGTGCCGATCACGTTGCGACCTACGCCAAGACGCCGCTCAGCCAGCGTAAATATTGCCGCACGTGCGGCGGCCATCTCATGACCAGCCATCCGCCGCTCGGCCTGATCGACGTCTTCACCGCCGCCATCCCGACGCTGGCGTTCACGCCCGCCGTCCACGTCAACTATGCGGACACCGTGCTGCCAATGCGCGATGGCCTGCCCAAGCTGAAGGATTTTCCGGCCGAGTTCGGCGGTAGCGGCGAGATGATGAAGGAGTAGCCAAGACGGCAGGGAAGGCCAACCACAACGCTGTCACCCTCTCCCGCAAGGGGAGAGGGTGCACCGTCAATGCGGCCCCGACGTCTACCTCAATCCCGCCCGCCGCAGGCCTTCGAGATAATGCTCCCGATCCTCGGCGCGCTGCATCGGCAGCTCGCTGGTGATCCAGGCGAGCGACACATTGGGCTGGGCGCGACGCAGGCCCTCGAGTGCGGAGGCCGCAAGCTCGCGATTGCCGAGCATGCCGGCGGCGGCCGTCAGCGCGCGATGCGCGCCGACGAAGTCGCTGCGCTGCCTGAGCGACTCGCGCGCGAACTGGATCGCGTCCTCGTAGCGATGGCCGATGAACTGAGCATAGGCGGCGACCCCGCAATAGATCGCCGAGAAGGGATCGCGCGGACTGAGCCGCAGCGCGCGGCGCGCGGCCGCTTCGCCGTCCTCCCAGCGGCCCGCATAGCACAGCGTTACGCCGTAGAAGGCATGCGTCATGGCAAAATTGGGATTGAGCCGCAGCGCCAGCTCGAATGCGGCAATGGCGTCGTCGAAGCGCCGCCGGAACAGATAGGTGTAGCCGAGCCCGTGATGGGCCCAGGCGTCGTCGCGGTCGGCCTCGACCGCGGCGATGGCGGCGCGTTCCGCGATCGGGAGCGTGGCGGCCATGTCGGCCCAGCCCATATGCGCGCCGAACATATGGCTGGTCGCGAGCAGGCCGAGCGCCTTGCCGTAGGCCGGATCGATCGCGATCGCCTTATCGAGCAGCCGTTGGGCTGCGACATTGTCGTCCCGCGTGATCCGCCAGTAATGCGACAGCGCGCGCATCACCAGATCCCAGGCATCCAGGCTTCCCGGCGGCTTCTGCTGGGCGCGAAAGCTTTCGGCGGCGTAGAGCTGCGGCTCGATCGCGGCAACGATGGCGTCGGTGATCTCGTCCTGCACGGCGAAGACGTCGGCGATGCTGCGGTCGTAGCGCTCGGCCCAGAGATGGCTGCCGGTCGTGGCGTCGTTGAGCTGCGCGGAGATGCGTACCCGGTCGCCGCTCCGCCTGACGCTGCCCTCGACGACGTAGCGCACGCCAAGCTCGCGGGCGATCTCGCCGATATGCACGGCGCGGCCCTTGTAGACGAAGGAGGAGTTGCGCGCGATGACGAAGAACCAGCGCAGCTTCGACAGCGCAGTGATGATGTCCTCGCTGATGCCGTCGGAAAAGTAGTCCTGCTCGCGGTCGCCGCTCATATTGGTGAAGGGCAGCACGGCGATTGCAGGGCGATCGGGCAGCGGCAGCGCGGCCGGGGCCTCCCTGGCCTGGCCGGCGGGTTCGGCAGGGCTGGCATGGCCGTTCCGCATCTCGACGTCGCCGACGAAGCGAAAGCCTTTGCGCGCCACGGTGCGGATGAGCGCCTGGCTCGCGCCGGAATCACCGATCGCCTTGCGTGCCGCGTTGATCCGGCTGGTCAGGGTCGATTCCGAGACCGAGCGTCCGAGCCAGATCTTGTCGATCAACTCGTCCTTGGTCACCACGCGGTCGCGATTCCGCATCAGGTGAACGACGAGATCGAAGACCTGGGGCTCGACCGCGACGGGAACCCGATCGCGGCTCAGCTCCCGTCTGTCGGTGTCAAGTAGGTGATCGCTAAACAGAAATTGCACTGCGACGACTCTGGCCTCACGACAAAATCAAGCATCCTGAAACGGCAATATGAATTGGGTCTGGATTCTATGAGTCCATCGAGGCGCATCCGCGGTTCATCGCAATCGCGGCGGTTGCTCTGACCTGGAGGGATGCCAGCCATGTGACTGATTGGCGCGGGCGATGGAACCGAGGGAGGGGTATTCAGGACTTGCCGAGGGCGGGCATAGGCGCAATTGCCGTGCCACCCCGGCGGTTATGGCAAGGTCATCACGGACACGGATGCCGCCGGCCGTCATTGCCAAGGAGGGTGCCGCTGTTCGGATCGTAGGACCGGTAGCGCTGCATGCAATAGGCGACCGCATCGTCGGCAGGCGATGCTGCATAGTAGGCGGGCGGCGGAGGCGGATAGCCTGGACCATAGTAATAAGGTGCAGCGAGCGCACCGCCGATCAGTGCGCCGGCGGCGAGACCGCCCACGAATGCGCCGCCGCCCCAGCCGCGGTGTCCGTACCAGCGGACCTGCTCGACTCTTGCCGACTGCGATGGCGCGACTGCGAGCGGATGGCCGATCGGCGCGGCGGATGCTGGCGACAGCGCGCCCGCTGCTAGACTTGCAAGCAGTACGACTCCGGCAACGGAACGAAACGATTTCAACATCAGGCCTCCTCGTCATGCAAGGCGATCGACGCCTCGCGGCAGAGATAAAGCAACCTGCCGGTGGCGATGGATTAAAGTTTCGACAGGATGACGGCTCGCCGCGACTGCGCTGAGCAGCCCCGCCACCATCGCGGCGCCCATCTCACCGAAATATGACCTTGGCGTTGCTCAATCGGGCCGCCGCGGCGGCAACGTGTTGAAAACCAAGATGCGTGAAATTGCGTATCTTGGCTCGACGCGCGCAATTGGCTCGCGCACTTGCGCCATGCGATGCTAGACTTAGATGGAACAGAGATTTCGGCAGAGGGCCCGGCATGACCGATCAACGCATCACCTCCACTCCCATCGATCCCGCAAAACTCGACCGGCTGGCCGAGGTGGCGGTGAAGGTGGGCCTGGGCTTGCGGCCGGGCCAGGATCTGCTGCTGACCGCACCGGCGATCGCGTTGCCCCTGGTACGGCGGATCGCCGTGCATGCCTACAAGGCCGGCGCGGGCATCGTCACGCCGATCCTCTCCGATGAGGAGATGACGCTGGCGCGCTATCGCCACGGTCACGACGACAGTTTTGATCGCGCTGCCGGCTGGCTCTACGAGGGCATGGCGAAGGCGTTCTCGGAGAATACCGCGCGGCTGGCCATCGTCGGCGATAATCCGATGCTGCTGTCGAGCGAGGATCCCGCCAAGGTGGCGCGCGCCAGCAAGGCCAATTCCATGGCCTACCAGCCTGCGCTGGAAAAAATCGTCAATTTCGACACCAACTGGAACATCATCGCCTATCCGAGCGCGTCCTGGGCGAAGCAGGTGTTTCCCGACGATCCCGAGGAGATCGCGATCGGCAAGCTCGCGGATGCGATTTTTGCCGCGTCCCGCGTCGATCGCGAGGACGCGATGGCGAATTGGGCGCAGCACAATGCGGCGCTGCGCGAGCGCACGAGCTGGCTGAACGGCAAGCGTTTCCGCGCGCTGCAATACTCGGGTCCGGGCATCGATCTGACCATCGGCCTTGCTGATGGTCATGAATGGGAAGGCGGTGCCTCGCTCTCCAAGAACGGCATCAGCTGCAACGCCAACATCCCGACCGAGGAAGTCTTCACTACGCCGCATTGCCGGCGCGTCTACGGCCACGTCGTCAGCTCGAAGCCGCTGTCTTATCAGGGCACCCTGATCGACAACATCGCCGTGCGCTTCGAGGACGGCAAGATCGTCGACGCCAGGGCCTCGCGCGGCGAGGAGGTGCTGAACAAGGTGCTCGACACTGACGAAGGCGCACGGCGGCTTGGCGAGGTGGCGCTGGTGCCGCACTCCTCGCCGATCTCGCAGAGCGGACTGTTGTTCTTCAACACGCTGTTCGACGAGAACGCGGCCTCGCACATCGCGCTCGGCCAGTGCTATTCGAAGTGCTTCATCAATGGCGCCAAGCTGACGCCGCAGCAAATCGCGGCGCAGGGCGGCAACCAGAGCCTGATCCACATCGACTGGATGATCGGCTCGGCCGAGACCGACATCGACGGCATTCTGGCCGACGGCAGCAAGGAGCCGGTGTTCCGCAAGGGCGAGTGGGCGAAATAGTCGGCTAAGGCGCGATGAGATTTGGGATCAATCGTCAGCGCGCCTTAGGTTATTGTTTGAGCATGATCTCCGCGCAAAGGCGTTCCGCGTCTGTCGCGAGGGAAAATCGCTTCACACTTTGCGCCAACGCGGCGCTCCAAGTCCGGATCATGCTCTAGCCTCACGCCGCCGCGTTGCGCAGCATCGGATTGCGATCGATCGTGAAGCGGTTGAACAGCGTGGTGAACGGACTGCCGTCGGTCGCGCGCACGATGGCATCCGACGCGGCGACCGCTTCATAGAGCGCTCCAACGGGATCCTCTAGGGCGGGAAGGTCGAACGCGTCACGGATCGTGTCGCGGGCTCGTTGACGTCGTCCTCGTCGTCGAGCGTCGCCTCCAGCGCAACCGCCGCGCGCCGCATCTGATCGAGGTCGCCGCCGGCGGAGAATTTGAGGATGTCGAGCCAATAGGGACAGGCGACGACGATCTGGATGAAGTCCTCGAATGTCGCCGCGATAATGCCAGCGCGGCCCTCCGACGACGCATAGAGCACATGGTTTGACGGCAGCAGCACGAACGCGCCGCCCGCGCCGTCGCTGCCGACCTGCCGAGGCGCCTCGATGCCGTCGATGGAGAACCAGTCGGGCAGCGGATCGTCGGCCTCAAGAGAGACGTCGAGGGCCGCGAGCTGCTCGGCAACCTCGCTATTGGCGCTGACGGCCTCGGGGGAGAGGGGCATCGGACAGGCTCCTTCCTGATTTGATTCCGCGCATTTTGTCGCACCCTGCAAAAACCGGGTTCAAACGCGCGAATCTGAAGGCAAATCGGCGCGTTAGCCGCGCCGCTCATGCAACTTGCGGCTGATTGTCCGGGCCCGCGTAAGGAAGAATTAAAAAACGGCTACTAGCGTCACACGCACTGTTTGAAACGGCCCGGGGCCTGGGCCAACCAGTCATATTTTATCCCCAGAGGAAGCCGATGTCGCGCACATTGATTGAAACCGGAAGTAGTGCCGTCGATCTGGAGCTGCGGCCGATCGAGCCGTCCTGGATCATTGAAGGCAATCCGGTGTCGCGGTCGCATATCCTGTCGACCAGCGCCGACGGCACCGCATCGACCATCATCTGGTCCTGCACCGAAGGCCGCTTCAACTGGTACTACGATTTCGACGAGACCATCATGATCCTGGAAGGATCGATCGTGCTCGAGAGTGAAGGCATGCCGCCGAAGCGCTACGGCGTTGGTGACGTGATCTTCTTCCACGACGGTGCGCATGCCAAATGGCACGTCGAAGGCCACGTCAAGAAGATCGCCTTCTGCCGCAAGACCAATCCGGCGCTGATCGGCTTCATGGTCCGTGTCGTCAACAAGCTGAAGCGGATGTTCCTCTCGCCCGGCGAGCGTCGTCCCGCAACCCTCATGGGTGCGGGCTAACCCCAGGTTCTACCAAGGCGCTTCCCAGCGAATGGCGTCGAGAAGGGGTCGGGACTGACGTCCCGGCCCCTTCTCACGTCATGACGGCAGTTCGAGCCGGTAGAAATTGGTTGCCGTCTGTGAGAACAGAGCCGTCTTCTCGGCTTCGCTCAGCGGTGCGGCGATGCGCTTGAAGGCGTTGAAGATTACCTGGTAGCTGCACTGGCCCTTGTCCGGCGGGAAATTGCTCTCGAACATCGCGCGCTTCGCACCGAACGCCTCGATGCAGGTTTCGACATAGGGCCGCCACGCTGCCGCAAGCTCCTCGGACGACGGCGGTCTTTCGCGCAGATGGAAATCATAGCCGAGCAGGCACATCGCAAGTCCGCCGAGCTTGACCACGACGTTCTCGCATTTTGCGATCTCCTTGATCGCGGTGCGCCACAGCGGAAACACTTCCTCGCGCCGGCCCGCGAACCGGCCGGTGCCGGCCGGTCCGCCGCAATGATCGAGCACGATCTTGGTGTCCGGAAAGGCGCGCGCCAATTCGGTCAACTCGCCGATCTGCGGATGAAACAGCCAGGCGTCGAAGCTCAGGCCCAGCGGCGCGAGGCAGGCAAAGCCCTTGCGGAAGGTCGCGTCCTTCAGCAACCCCTTCGGCCGGTTCGCATACATGCCCGCGACCACCTGGTCCTCGTCCCAGGCGGAGGAATGCCGGATGCCGCGAAAGCGGCCGTTGCCGGCGGCGATCTCGGCTTCCAGCACCGGCTTTGCCGCATCGCCGAGCAGGAGATTGACGTGGCTGACGATGCCGGCACAGATCGCAGCCCTGCCATAGCCACCGCTCGCGCTCATCGCGGCGACGCCATTGGCGAACTCGACCTCCCCGACGGGGCGAAACGCCTCTGGCCCGTGCGCGCGGTACATCGAGCGGCAGTCGACATAGACGGTTGCAATGACGTTGTGGCCGGAGGCGATGTCGGCGGCCATCTCTTCGATCAGATAGCGCTGTCCGCCGCGGTCCCAGAGGTGGTGGTGGGGATCGACGATCGGCCGCAAGGGATCGATGATCTCCTCCTGGTGCAACGCGAGCCAGTCCTCGCGCGGATCGGCAAAGAGTCCGCTCCTATTGGCGGGCATGGTGCTCGCGGCCATCGGCATTCGCTCCCCTGATTGTCGTTGCCGACAAGACTAACATCAGGAGGCGCTGCGCGGCAGCGCGTGTTGCGCAACCGCGCCCTTCGGCGAGAGCGCACCAGGCGGTCTCAAAGCCCGACGAGATTGAGTGCAGTCGATCGCCTGGGCACCTCTCCCTTCGGGAGAGGTGCCCCTCGGCTTGCATTGATTCAACCAAAACTCATCGTGCTTTAGCCTGGCGCCGCCGCGCCTTCACCTCCACCATCAGCCGCCAATCCCGCGCTGCGGCCGGCTTGCTCTCCCCGAGCCAGTGGAACGCATTTTCGGTGATTTCGGTAAAGCTCCAGCGTGACAGGTCGCCGCTGTCGGTCGTGCCTTCCTGCACGATATCGGCGCCGCGCGGCCGGCCGATCTGCTGACGGAACACGCTGCGGCCGGGATCGAGCCAAAAAATCCGCCAGGCAGCGATGGTCGGATCGTACACGCGCAACGTCGTGCCGTACCAGTTGCCGGCGAGCGGGAACGGTGGCGCGCCGGCGGGGCGAGGGATCATCCAGACGTCCTGGACGGCACGGCCCTCCAGCACCCAGCCGAAATGGATCTCGCCGGCCGCGCGATGCGTGGCGCCGTCATGCTCATACGCGGTGATCTCGGCATCCCAATCACCGACGAACTGGCCATAGAGCTGCAGCGCCGCGGCGTATTCCGGGTTGGGGCCGCTCGCATGCAAGAGTTTCGCAAAGTCGCTCATGTCGATCTCCACTTTCGCGCAAGATCAGCACGATCGGACCTCAGGCTACTTGGAGAAAATTGCCGCAGGCGGTCGTCAGGTCTTGCGCAGCGATAGTTGCCTGATGGCCCGCTTGCTCTCGTCGCTCGTTCGGCGGCTGCCTGAACGTTCCGCCCGCCAAATGACGATGACGGAGACAATGACGAGGCTCGCGCCAACCAGCATCATGGGTGAAAACGGCTCGCCGAGTACGACGGTGCCGAGCAGCACGGCGATGACAGGATTGACGAAGGTGTAGGTCGATACCAGCGAGGTCGAGACGTTCTCCAGCAGCCAGTTGTAGGCGACAAATCCGATCACGCTGCCGGAGATGACCAGCCAAACTAACGCTGCAAGCGACGTCATCGAGACGTCGCGCGGCGTGAAGGTCTCGATCTCGCCCGTCAGCCAGCTGATCGCAAACAACACGGCGCCGCCGATCGACAGCTGCATGCCCGAAAGCAGGATCGCAGAGGTCTGGCTCGACATGCCTCGGGACAGGACAGTGCCGATCGACCATGACAGGGCTGCTGCGAGCAGCCAGACGATGGGAAGGATGCTGATGCCGGCCCGCTCGACGTTCTGCCATGCCACGAGCCCAACGCCCACGAAGCCGGGCACGAGTGCAAGCAAGGCAATCGGCCGCGGGCGCTGGTCGCCCGGGAACAAGACATCGATCAGCAGGAGCCAGAACGGGATCGTGGCAAGCACGATCGCTGCCACGCCCGAAGGAACCGATTGCTGCGCAAAGGCGAGCACGCCATGGCAGCCGACAAAGAAGAGCAGCCCGCACAGGCACGCCTGCAACCATGTCTGCAAGGACGTTCCCGCGACCTCTCGGCCCATCAGGCCAAGCAACACGATGCCGCCGCAGAACGAGCGAAGCGCCATCAGCAGAAATGGCGGAATCGATTGCAGGCCCAGCGTGATGGCGAAATAGGTGGAACCCCACAGCAGATAGATGGCCGCGAACGAGCCGATCACCAGGAACCTTCTGCTCATGATTGCTCCGATCGAAGATGATCCCAAGGCAACCAAGTCGGAGGAGGTTCATGCGTTCCGGCTTCGGCGCCTCACACGCCGTCGAGGATGATCACCGTCGGCGTGCCCGGCAGCGAATCCCGCGAGATTCGGAGCGAGCGCTCGAGGCGTCGGTCGATCTCGAAGTCGCGGCCGATCCGTCGCATGAAGTCGTCGAGCGGCGTGGCGAAGCGGTGCATCGGCAGCACGACGGAGGCTCGCAGGCGTTTCGTGATCTCCGAGATGCCGTCGAGCGACATGGTGTAGGTGCCGTCGATCGGCACCATGACGATGTCGAGCCGTCCGATCTGGGCAAAATGGCTGTCGTCGAGCTTGTGGTGGAGATGGCCGAGATGGCCGATGCAGAGGCCCGCGACCTCGAAGATGAAGATCGAGTTGCCGTCGCGGATCATGTCGATGCCGGCGTCGTCGCCAAAGTAACGGCGGATGTCGGTGGTGACGTTGCGGATGAAGGTGTCGCCGACGCGCTCGGAAATCACTGCCGGCTTGCCGTCCTCGCCCCAGCCATGCAGCACATGGGGAATGCGCTTGTCGGGATATAGCGAGTAGTGCGTGCTGTGGGCCCGGTTCATGGTGACGACGTCGGGCAGCCGGCCGACCTGATAGGCGCCGCTATAGTCGGTGGCGATGCGCAAGCCGCCGGGCGTATCGATGAAATAGGTGGAATGGCCGGCATAGGTGATCTCGACCTCGGCCGCGCCCGCAGTCCGCTGCCAGGACACGGGCACCGCGCGCGGGGCCGCGTTGGCCATTGCCAGACATTCGCTGCGCTGCGGCTGCTGGGCAAGGGCGGGCGTGAGGGAAGCGCCGAGCAGCGCGAGGATCGCGGAAAAGAATCGCCACATAGATCCATCCCCAATGACGTCGGGGAAGTCTAGCGTGCAATCCCGCCTGCGGCCAATGGGCCGCGATCAACAGCGCGTCAGTGTTATAGGCCTACTCCCGCCGCGGGCTGAACTTCCAGGTGGTGGCGACGAGACCCGCGGTGATCAGGCCACTGACGACGCCGGCGAGGGGAAGCGAGAGTAGCAGCGCGGCGGTGGCCGCCCAGCCGATCGAGGAGAAGGCCTCAGCAAAGGTCGCAAGACGCGAGGAGGTCTGGCGGCGGCGGAATTGGCTGCGCCGCGCCTGCACGCGGAACCAGAGCTGGATCGCGGTGGCGGAGGCGGCGCCGACGATGATCGCGCCCGCCGTGATCGCGGCCTGGAGCGGTGAGGCAAAGGCAAGCGCTGCGACCAGCGGAGCGAAGATGACGGCGATTGCGATCAACACGACCTCGATCTTGGCGCGGATCACGCGCGAGGGTGACAGCGGCGCGGTTGCGACGAGATCAGGGGCATCCTCGCCCGAAATCGTCAGCCAGGCGAGTCCGCCGGCAAGCTGTCCCGCCGCCATCACGATGACGGGCGTGATCAACACCAGCGCCGCTGAGCTGTCGGCAAAGCTCCGCCACAATAGAAGCGCCGGCGGCACCAGATAGAGCAGTTGCATCAGGGTTTGCGAGATCAGCCAGGGATCGCGCCACAGCAGCATGAACTCCTTGCGCCGTAGCGCCTGCGCCCGTGAGCCGGCGCGGAACGGCCGCTCGCGCGTGGTGCGGCGGCCGGATGTCCCGTGGGCGGCCGCATCGATCGCGGTGTCGGCGAAGCGGCCGGAGAACAGCGCCATCACGCCGCCCAGCATGACGAGACCGAGTGCGAGCAGCAGCGCCAGCGCCTCGCGATCGCCCATCACGGCCCGCGCGGGCCACCAGACGATGCTGTCGACACCGGGCGCATAGGCAGCCGTGGCATCCGAGGTCAGCACCGCGAAGCGCGACAGCGTGCCGTAGGAGATGATCGCGGCGATCTGGAGCGCGATGACGAAACCGGCGCCGATGATCGCGGCGAGGATCTGCGCGATGAAGCGGGTCCGCGCCGGGCCGATCAGCCGGAACAGCAGGATCGTGATGGCGATCGCGATGGCTGCTGCCGACAGCCCCATGGCGATGACCATGCCGAACGCCGCGAGCCATCGCGGCCCGCCTCCGATCACCAGCGCGTCGATGAAGGGCGTGGAGAACAGCAGCGCCATCGCCGTGATCGCGAGCGCTATCGCGGCGATGCGCACGGAGAACAGGTTGGTGAGCGTTGCCGGCGACGACATGATGAGATCGAGATCGGCGCGGGCGTAAAACACCCGCGTCACCGATTCGATCGCTTGCGACAGCATCAGCGACCAGGCGAGCGCGATCGTCGCCGTAATCACGATCAGCGACGGCTTGTCGAGCGGCAATCGAAGTCCGGCGAAGCGACCGATCACCGCCCAGGCCGGCAGATGCAGGAGTGCGGCAAAGACGATCAGGCCGATCACGGCGGTGCGTTTCCGCTTGCGCTGGCCCGTCATCATGGCGAGCCATTCGCGCCAGGCGAGGCGGAGCTCGTGGCGGGCGAACCACGATAATGCAGTCGCCGAGCTCATGCGGCGGCAGCCTCCAGCGTGACCAGCGCGATGAAGAGATCCTCGAGGCTGGTGTCGTTGTGGCCGTTCTGCTGACGCAGCTCGGCGAGCGTGCCTTCGGCAACGAGGCTGCCCGACGCGATCACGCCGATCCGGTCGGCCATGCGCTCGGCGACCTCAAGAATATGCGTGGTCATGATCACGGTGCAGCCAGCGCGGACGCGCTCGGCCAAAAGACCCTTCATATGGCGGGCGGAGACGGCGTCGAGGCCGGTCAGCGGCTCGTCGAGAATGATGAGGCGGGGGTCGTGGACCAGCGCGCCGGCCAACGCCACCTTCTGGCGCATGCCCTTGGAAAATCCCTCGCAACGCTCGTGCCGGTGTAGCGCCAGGCCGAGCGAGCTCAACAGTTCCTGCGCCACGGGTTCGGAGACGGCTGGCGCAATGCCCCAGAGGCCGGCGACGAATTCGAGATATTCGAGCGGCGTCAGCTTGTCATAAATCATCGGCTCGTCCGAGACCCAGGCCATCACCTGCTTGGCGGCCACGGGATCGGCCAGGGCATCGATGCCGAAGATCGACACCGCGCCGGCATCGGGCCGCAGCAACCCTGCGACCATGCGCAAGGTGGTGGTCTTGCCGGCACCGTTGGGGCCGACCAGCGCGTAGAATTCACCGGCGTGAATGGTGAGATCGAGGGAATCGACCGCCAGACGGTCAAAACGCTTCGTTAACCCTCGGACGCTCAGCGCCGAACTGTCCGGTTTCATGATGGCCACACCATACGGTTTCGCATCGCTCGCGACCTTGATCTGAAGATGTTTCGGCACGGTGAATCACCCTGCCACAAATTCCGTCATCCCGCACGAATGCATCCGCCTCTCGTTTTATTGACAGCGCTGGGCGGTTCGGGCTGAATTGCGCCGGGCCAAATGGCGCTTTCCGCGACTGATAATGATCGCGTAGCGACTGGACACAAGATGCGACGAGACGGCCGCCAAGAGCCGCAAGGATCGCATCGGGGAGGATGCTCGGCGATGCTGGACTTCGTTCAGCAGCTGGTCAGTGGCATTGCACTCGGCTGCGTGTACGGCCTGATCGCGCTTGGCTTCGTGCTGGTTTACAAGGCAACCGAGGTCGTCAACTTCGCCCAGGGCGATCTGATGATGCTGGGCGGCTTCTTCGCCTTCACCTTCATCGGCATGATGGGCCTGAACTACTGGGTCGGCTTCGTCGGAGCAGTCGTCGCCATGGCGCTGTTCGGCATGCTCGCCGAACGCATCGTGGTGCGGCCGATCCTCGGCTATCCGCAATTCTCGATCATCATGGCAACCATCGGGCTCGGCTACTTCCTGCGCTCGATCGCCGGCATGATCTGGGGCACCGACGACTTCAAGATCGAGACGCCGTTCAGCCAGGGCGTGTTGCGCATCGGCGCGCTGGTGCTCGCCTATGACAAGCTCTCGGTGATCGCGGCAACGGTCATCCTCTGCACGCTGCTCTATCTGTTCTTCAACAAGACCACGCTCGGCACCGCGATGCGCGCCAGCTCCGAGAACATGCTCGCGGCCTACTACATGGGCATTCCCGTGAAGCGTGTCGTGTCGATCGTCTGGGCCATCAGTGCGGCGGTCGCGACGTGCGCCGGCGTTCTGCTGGCACCGATCACCTTCATTCACTCCAATGTCGGGCTCGTGCTCGGTCTGAAAGCCTTTCCCGCCGCCGTGCTCGGCGGCTTCGGCTCAATACCCGGCGCGGTCGTCGGTGGCGTGTTGATCGGCGTGATCGAGAGCATGGCCGGCTTCTATCTGCCGGAGGGCTGGAAGGACGTCGCACCTTACATCGTGCTGCTGGCGGTGTTGCTGCTGAAGCCCGAAGGCTTGTTCGGCCTCCACGTACGCAAGAAGGTCTGAACGCCATGCGCTTTCTGTTCAAGACCGACTACGAGGACGACATCCGCCTGTTCCCGCATTCGGGCTACGTGATCTCCTACGGGCTCCTGATTGCGGTGCTGCTGATCGCGCCCTACGTGCTCTCCAGCTATCTGATGAGCCAGCTGGTCTTTGTCTGCATTTATGCGACCGTCGGCGTGGCGCTGCTGATTCTCACCGGCTTTACCGGGCAGGCCTCGCTCGGGCACGCCGCGTTCCTTGCGATCGGCGCCTATGCGGCGGCCTATTTGCAGAAATACAACGTGCCGTTTCCGGTCTACTTCCTCGCCGCAGGCGTATTGACCGGATTGATCGGCGCGCTGGTCGGCTTCCCCGCGCTGCGCCTCCAGGGCATCTACCTCGTCATCGCCACGATCTCCTTCGCCTTCATCGTCGAGGAGATTCTGGCGCGCTGGGAAAGCGTCACCAACGGCAATGAGGGCATGCGCATCAAGACGCTGTCGTTGCTCGGCGTCCCCGTGCCGCGCGACAGTCCGATGTTCTATTTCCTGTGCCTCGCCGTCTTGATTCTGACGATCGTCGGCACGCTCAATCTCTTGCGCTCGCCGACGGGGCGCGCCTTCGTTGCGATCCGCGACTCTGAGACGGCGGCACGCAGCATGGGCGTCAACGTCGCGCTCTACAAGGTGAAGTCCTTTGCGATCTCGGCGGCGATCACCGGCTTTGCCGGCGTGCTGTTCGCGCACAAGCTCTCCTTCATCTCGCCGGAGATGTTCACGCTCCAGCTCTCGATCGAGTTCATCATCGTGATCCTGATCGGCGGCACGTTCAGCCTGCACGGTGCAGTGCTGGGGGCGATCTTCATCGTGATGATCGATCCGTTCCTGACTTATCTGAAGGACGACATGCCGGGCATCATTGCCGGCGTCGCCGCGGCGTTGGGGGCGAGCACCGACGGCGCGGCGAACGTTCAGTCGAAGGTCGCGGCCTTCGCCTCGCTCAACGGCCTGAAGGGCGCGATCTACGGCATCATCATCGTGCTGTTCGTGCTGTTCGAGCCGCTCGGCCTCTACGGCCGCTGGCTGAAGATAAAACTCTTCTTCCAGCTCTTCCCGCTCTACAAGCGCGCGACCTTCAAACGCCAGAAGATCTACGTGAAGTCGGAGCGGAACCGATGAGCTATTTCCGCGCCGAAAACCTGTCGCTGCATTTCGGTGGCCTCAAGGCGGTCGATGCGGTCTCGTTCGCGGTCGAGAAGGGCGAGATCCTCTCGATCATCGGGCCGAACGGCGCGGGGAAAAGCTCGATCTTCAACCTGATCTCGCGGATCTACCGTCCGACCTCGGGCCACATCTTCTTCGAGGACCAGGACATCACGGAACAGCCGCCCTACGACATTGCAAGGCTCGGCATTGCCCGCACCTTCCAGAACATCGAGCTGTTCGAGAATGCAACCGTGCTCGCGAATCTGCTGGTCGGGCGCCACCGTCACTCAACCACGCAGCTCTGGCAGGAATTGCTGTTCCTGCCGAGCGTGCGCGCGAACGAGAAGCTGCACCGGCGCCGCGTCGAGCAGGTGATCGAATTCCTCGATCTCGAGCCCTATCGCGACAAGCTGATCTCGGGTCTTCCCTACGGCGTACGCAAGGTGATCGAGCTTGCCCGCGCGCTCTGTTCCGAGCCGAAGCTCATACTGCTCGACGAGCCGTCGTCGGGGCTGAATGTCGAGGAGACCGACGACATGTCGTTCTGGATCCGCGACATGAAAAGCGAGCTCGGCATCACCGTGCTGATGGTCGAGCACGACATGTCGCTGGTCAACCGCGTCTCGGACCGCGTGATCGCGCTGAACTACGGCCGGGTGCTGGCGATGGGCTCGCCCGCCGAGGTGCAGCAGCATCCCGACGTCGTCGCCGCCTATCTCGGAGCCTGACGCGATGGACGCCGCCGTTTCGCCCGACATCATCCTGAAGCTCTCCAATATCGAGAGCTACTACGGGCCGATCATGGCGATCCGCGGCATCTCGCTCGAGGTGCCGCGGGGCCGCATCGTGACGCTGCTGGGTGCCAATGGTGCGGGCAAGACCACCGTGCTGAAGACCATCTCCGGCATCCTCGATCCGCAGAAGGGCACGATCGAGTTCATGGGCAGGCCGATCCAGCGCATGGAGGCCGACAAGATCGTCCGCCTCGGCCTCAGTCATGTGCCGGAAGGGCGCGAGGTGTTTCCATTCCTCTCGGTGCGCGAGAACCTGATGATGGGCGCCTATCCGCGAAAGGATCGTGACGGTGTCGCGGAGGATATCGAGCGCGTCTACGGCTATTTCCCGCGGCTGAAGGAGCGCATCAACCAACCGGCCGGCCAGCTTTCCGGCGGCGAGCAGCAG
This sequence comes from Bradyrhizobium sp. UFLA05-112, assembly GCF_053572325.1. Classification (NCBI taxonomy): domain Bacteria; kingdom Pseudomonadati; phylum Pseudomonadota; class Alphaproteobacteria; order Hyphomicrobiales; family Nitrobacteraceae; genus Bradyrhizobium; species Bradyrhizobium sp. UFLA05-112. Next base: position 94,815 of record NZ_JBANBK010000017.1, read on the forward strand.
ATGCTGGCGATCGGGCGCGCCCTGATGAACCGGCCGACGCTGCTGTTGCTGGACGAGCCGTCGCTGGGCCTGTCGCCGATCCTGGTGAAGGAGATTTTTACGATCATCCGCCGCGTCAACGAGGAGCAGGGCATGTCGATCCTGCTCGTCGAGCAGAATGCCAAGGTGGCGCTGGAAACGGCGCATTACGGCTACGTGCTGGAGATCGGCCGCGTCGTGATGAACGACACCTGCGACCGCTTGATGGATTCCCAGGACATCCAGGAATTCTACCTAGGCGCCAAGGAAGCCGGGGCCAGAGGCGAACGGCGCTGGAAAAAGAAGAAAACGTGGCGTTAAATATGGCGTCTCCCCGTGAACGAACGGACCGGCGGCAAGCCATGCTGCGGGAGGGGACGAAGCGGCAAGGAGGCAATGGCATGGCCCGACCGGCGGTGCTGACAGTCGCAGACACGATCGCAAAGAGCTTTTTGCGTGCGGTGGAGACGCGCGGCGACAGGCCGGCGATCCGCGAGAAGCAGTTCGGCATCTGGCAGCCGACGAGCTGGCGCGAATGGCTGGAGCTCTCCAGGGAGATCGCCTACGCACTGCATGCTTCGGGCTTCAAGCCTGGCGACGTCGCCTCCATCATCGCCAATGCCGTGCCGGAATGGATCCATGCCGACATGGGCATCCTGTGCGCGGGCGGCGTCTCGTCCGGCATCTATCCAACCGATTCCTCGGCGCAGGTCGAATATCTCGTCAACGACTCCGCTACTCGCGTGATCTTTGCCGAGGACGAAGAACAACTCGACAAGGTCCTCGCCTGCCGCGCGCGATGCCCGACGCTCGAGAGGATCATCGTGTTCGACATGGAGGGCCTGAGCGGATTTTCAGACGACATGGTGATGTCGCTCGACGAGTTTCGCGCGCTCGGGCGCAATCACATGGTCGGCCGCGAGCAGCTCTGGCAGGAGATGATCGACAGCCGCGGCCCAGGCGATCTCGCGATCCTCGTCTACACTTCCGGCACCACGGGCCCGCCCAAGGGCGCGATGCACGCCAACCGCAGCGTGACCCATCAGATGCGCCACGCCAACGATTTCATCCCGGCGAGGGAAGACGAGGACCGGCTGATCTTCCTGCCGCTCTGTCACGTCGCCGAGCGGGTCGCTGGCTACTACATCTCCGTCGCGCTCGGCTCGGTGATGAATTTCGCCGAAAGCCCGGAAACCGTGCCGGACAATCTGCGCGAGGTGCAGCCGACCGTCTTCTTCGCGGTGCCGCGGATCTGGGAAAAATTCTATTCCGCAATCACCATCGCACTCAAGGATGCGACGCCGGTCCAGCAATGGGTCTATCGCCGCGCTATCGACATTGGCCTGCGCATCGCGGATTGCCGGCTCGAGGCACGCGCGCCGTCCTTGTCGCTTGGGATCGCGAACCGCCTCGCCTACAGGCTGGTGTTCCGCAACATCCGCCGCATGATTGGCCTCGATCGCTGCCGCATCGCCTTCACTGGCGCAGCGCCTATCTCGCCAGACCTGATCCGCTGGTATCTCGCGCTCGGCATCAACATGCACGAGGTCTATGGCCAGACTGAAAATTGCGGCGTTGCCACCATGATGCCGTCCGAGCGCATCAAGCTCGGCTCAGTCGGCAAGGCCGTGCCCTGGGGTGAGGTCAGCCTCTCGCCGGACGGCGAGATCCTGATCAAGGGCGACTTCCTGTTCATGGGCTATTTGAATCAGCCGCAGAAGACCGCCGAGACCATCGATGCGCGCGGCTGGCTGCACACCGGCGACGTCGGCACCATGGACGACGACGGCTTCGTCAAGATCACCGACCGGATGAAGGACATCATCATCACCTCAGGCGGCAAGAACGTGACGCCCTCGGAAATCGAGAACCAGCTCAAATTCTCGCCCTATATCTCCGACGCCGTCGTGATCGGAGACAAGCGGCCATATCTCACCTGCCTCGTCATGATCGACCAGGAGAACGTCGAGAAATTCGCGCAGGATCACGACATCCCCTTCACCAACTACGCGAGCCTGTGCCGGGCGATCGAGATTCAGGACCTGATCTGGCGAGAGATCGAACAGGTCAACGGCAACTTTGCGCGCGTCGAGACCATCAAGAAATTCTATCTGATCGAGCGCCAGCTCACGCCGGAGGACGAGGAGCTGACGCCGACCATGAAGCTGAAGCGCAGCTTCGTGAACAGGCGCTACGCCGCCGAGATCGACGCGATGTATCGCGAGCGCGCGGTGGCGTGAACCATTCCAAGGGAAGCGAGGGAGCGATGGCCACGCCCTTTGCGCAACACGGGCCTTAAGGAGAGAGGAGACGTCGATGTCGAAATCGTTCTGGGCGTTCGGCCTTGCGGCATGCGCGGTGGTGCTCACCTGTCTGCCGGCTGCCGCGCAAACCAAGGTCACCAATGAAGGCATCTCGGCCAGCGAGATCGTCATCGGCACGCATCAGGATCTGTCGGGTCCGATCAAGGTGTGGGGCGTACCGGTCTCCAACGGCATGAAGATGGCGGTTGAGGAGATCAACGCGGCCGGCGGCATCAACGGCCGCAAGATCAAGATGATTTTGGAGGACAACGGCTACGACCCCAAGAAGGCCGTGCTGGCCACGCAGAAGATGATCGAGCGCGACAAGGTCTTCGCGATGATCGGCCCGATGGGCTCGCCGACGGTGCTGGCGGCGCAGGACACGCTGTTCGATGCCGGCGTGCTGCAGCTCTTCCCGCTGACTGCGGCCGAATTCACCTTCAAGTTCGATCCGAGCAAGCCGCAGGAGCGATTGAAGTTCAACAACCTCTTGCCCTACGTCGAGAGCACGCGCGCCGCGCTGAAATACATGATTGAGTGGAAGAACTTCCAGAAGCCCTGCATCATGCACCAGGACGACGAGTACGGCAAAAACGTGCTCGACGGCTTCAATCAGCAGCTCACCGTGATGAAGGTGCAGCCGGCCTCGATCACCAGCTACAAGCGTGGCGCCTCCGATTTCAGCGCGCAGGTTGCCAAGATGAAGTCGGACGGCTGCGATCTCGTGGTGCTCGGCACAGTGATCCGCGAGACCATTGGCGCGATGACGGAGGCGAAGAAGCTCGGCTGGGACGTCACCTTCCTGGGGGCAACGCCGACCAACGTGCTGGAAGTGCCGACGCTGGGCAAGGACGCCGTGGAAGGGCTTTATGCCGCGTCCCAATTCGAGATTCCCTACGAGGACAGCGCTAAAGGCCCGGTGAAGGACTGGCTCGCCAACTATAAGAAGATGTTCAACTCGGACGCCAATACGCAGGCGATTATCGGCTACAACACGGTGATGACCTTTGCCTTCTACGCCCAGAAGGCGGGCAAGGATCTCACGGGGCAGAAGATGCTTGACTCGCTCGAGTCAGGCGAAAAATTCCTCGACATCTTCAACTCGCCGCCGACGAAGTTCTCCAAGACCGACCACCTCGCCAACACCATCACCCAGGTGCAGCAGGTCAAGGGCGGCCGCTGGGTCCTGGTGAAGGACAATCTGATGTTCTGATCTTCGCCTCTCCCCGCAGGTGCGCCCTCTTCCCTTGTGGGAGAGGGTGGCTCGCCGCGTAGCGGCGAGGTGGGGGAGGGGGGTCTCTGCGCGAATGAGCCTCTCGCTTTCGGACTCGGTGAGGCAGACCCCTCATCGGGCGCTTCGCGCCACCTTCTGCAAGGGGAGAAGGGAGAGGCGCTGCACCTACGATCCCCCACCCGCGACGCCTGACTCCACCGGTGCCAGCTCGTCTTCCCTGCAGCGCCACCCATCGGCGGCTTTCTGGAATGCGAAGGTGCGCTGGATTCTGAGCCGGCTCGTCACATTGAAGCTTTCCTTGAAGCCTTGCTTGGACGCTGCGGCCGGCTGCGCCTTGCCGGATCTTGGGTCCCAGCAGGTGCCGGTGCAGGTCGATGCGACCGCGCTGCAGGCGGTGAAGGGCGACAGCACGACCATGTCGATATCGGCGGTGACCTTCGCCTCCTGCTCTCCGACGTTGCTGCCGGAAGCGGACACGCGACTGATGCGGACGAAGTCGCCGCAGGAATTGGCGGCATGAATCTTGGCGACGCAGAAGTCGGCGGCGTCGGTATCAGGCAGCCGTGCAGCGATCTGGCGGCCGAACACCCGCTTCGGATCGCCCTTGGCACCAAGGATATCGGCGGTCTTCCGGCTAAAATATTCGGCGAGACAGCCTTGCGCAGATGACAGCTCGGACAGCGGCACGTTCTCCTTGCCGACGAGGTCGCATTTGCGATCGCGCTCCCTTGTCCAGCGGCCGTATTCGGCGAAGGCAAAGCGGGCTTCGGTCGGGCTCAGCTTGCCGATCAAGCCGAGGACCTGGCCGTTGAGCTCCTCCTCCGCCAGCGCCAACTCCGGATCGCTACAGATCAGCGCGCCGGCCGTCGTGTTGGCCGCGAGGCAATCGAAATCGGGGTCGCGCAGGATCGCGGCGCGCTCCTCGGTCTCCCTGAGCAGGCAGGTCTTGACGCGATCGATGTCATCGGTGCGGACCGCGGTCCGACCAAAGATGCCGCAGCTCAGATTGCGCTGTCGGATCCACAGCGCGTTCTCCTCGATGGCCGGCAGACGATCCGGCAGGCGGGAGAGCCGCGCCTCGATGGCCGCACCGAGTTTCTCGGCCGCTGCGGCAAGCTCGCCATTGCCGCAAAACAACTGACCCGCGGGATCGCGCTGCTGCTCACAACGGTTCTTGACGAACAGCGGCAGCTTGTCGGCGATCGCTGGGTCTGAATTGACCGCCTGCGCGTGCGCAGGTGACATCAGCGGCACCATCGCCGCAACCATCGCCAGCACCAACGTTCGCATTCCGCTTGTCCCCGAAGCCCGCATGATACGCATGCTAGCTTCCCGGGCGGCGCGGCGAAACCGTGAATGTCCAGCCGCGCATCGGAATTGTAGTCCGGATGGAGCGCAGCGAAATCCGGGATTTCAAACGGAGATGCGGTCCCGGATTGCGCTGCGCTCCATCCGGGCTACGCAGCTCAGTTCGGGCAATCAGCGCGACGCGATCAGCGCCGAGCGGTTGTTGTCCGGCACAGCCGCAAACGCGGGCTCGTCGACGTATTTCAGCACCGCAGACTGATAGAGCACGAAGAGCGGCTGATAGGTCCGCGCCGCCTCATCCTCGACCATGGCCATGCGACGGTTGTCGAGCATCAGCCAGTGGCTGTCGAGCCTGGCGGCCGCGACCGCATGTTCCTCGCCGACTTGCGTGTCGCGCACGAAAACGATTCGCAGATCCTCGGGCGAAATGCCCGCGAGGCGCAGCGCGGCGAGCTTTGCGATCGCATAGTCCTCGCAATCGCCGGCGCCGCGCTGGAAGGTGGCGAGTGGCGAACTCCAGACGTCATCAGAGCCGTCATTGGCCGCCTTGATCGCGAGATTGATGGCGCGGTTGGCTTCACCGAGGCGGGCGCGGCCTTCGCGGCTGCGGGCCTGGTCGACGATGGCGAGCAGCTTCAATGCCGCGGGCGAGACGCAGTTGTCGCGGTCGCCGTCGCACAGCGCGAGCTGCACCATCTCGTCGTCGAGCTTGTCCTTCAGGTGAAACCACTTGTCGCGGACGCGACCGGCGGAGATCGCGAAGGCGAATAGGCCGAACGGTTCTGCGGATTTTCGCACGAGGACGGCGGACCCCGGCGACAGCAGCGTGCCTGCGCGAAGGTCGGCGGCCGATCCGAACAGGATCAATCCGCAAAAGAGCAGGACTGCGCGCCAGGCGCGCGAGTGAGCAACGGTCTCCATCTGACTTCCCCTGTCCAGCATCGGCAGGACACCCCTGACCCGCACGTGCCGGCTTTGTTTCTGGTGCGGTGATAGTGAGGGGCGGGCCGTTTTGTTCTGCTTAATGAGCCCGGCCGGGAGCCCAAAACCGAGCAACAGGCTGAAGCCGGTCTCGCCGGCTTGGGTAAAATTTTACGGGCTCAGCCCCCGGGAAGGCCCGATCTGTTGTGGAATGGAACCAATTCTCGTCGCGGGTTGAGTCGGCTGCCGAATCTGGTTCATATGGCTAATGGCGGGCTTATCTCGCCACTTCTGCTAGCCGGGTCGCAGTAAAAAGTCCGCATTTGCCGCAGTATGTCGCAGGGCGTTGCAACGGAAAGATGACACGAGTATTCGTAGGAAATTTCTTCTATTTGAATACTTTGGAATGCTTCAAGTTGTAGTACGCGCCGTCAATATGCAGAGGCTATATTCGAAATATACTATCATTATTCTTGGCAAACCCTGCCTCGCACCGGCCATGGCGATGCTGCCGCGTCGATTCCCACGAGAAATAGATGGTTTCGCTAAGGACTCGGTAATGATATGCAAGCTTAGGCAGTCGATACTTCTATAAATATTAACCCTTTCTGCGGTGTTTCCCCGTTGAATTACGCTGGCAAATTTGACGCCGCGCTTTCCATGGACGGCAAGGGTTTTCATGCGCCCGCCAATGGCCATGTCGATTCCTTTTCCGTCTCGGGTCATGGGCAGGTCCCGCACGGCGCGTTCTTTGTTCCCAATCCCAATCTCCTGTTCCATGGCGAGTTCAAGCGCGCGGGCGTCGATCTCGTCCTGTCCAATGACGGACACGAGTTCGTCATTCACGACTACTTCAAGGGCGAGAAGCGCGCGGCGATCGCCTCGCCCGATGGCGCCCATCTCACCGGCGACATCGTCAACGCGCTCGCCGGCAACGTTCAGTATGCGCAGGCGGCGCCCGGCGCCAGCGCCGCGCAGGTCATCGGCCATATCACCAAGCTGACCGGCAGCGCGACCGCCGTCCGCAACGGCGTCTCGATCATCCTGAACAACGGCGACAACGTCGAGAAGGGCGACGTGCTCTCGACCGGGTCGGACTCGACCCTCGGCGTCACCTTCATCGACGGCACCGTCTTCGGCCTCTCCTCCAACGCGCGCATGGTGCTGAATGAGATGGTCTACGACCCCAACGGGTCGAGCAACTCCTCGCTGCTGAGCCTGGTCGCGGGCACCATCACCTTCGTTGCCGGCGAGACTGCCAAGCACGGCGACATGAAGATCGACACGCCGGTCGCCACCATGGGCATCCGCGGCACAGCCGTGCTGACGGAAATCAGCTTCTCGGTTCCGTCGGGCGGCGGCGATCCGCAGCCGCAGGCGAATTTCCAGGTGCTGGTCGAGCCGGACGGCACCACCGGCTCCTACATCCTGTTCGACAAGGTCACACTACTGCCGATCGCCACCGTCAACCAGGCGGGGCAGATGATCCAGATCAGCGGCGGCAACGTCTCGGTCACCAACGCGCTGCTGTCGCCGGACGTGCAGAAGCTGATCACTGACGTGTTCTCGCTGAAGTTCACGGACAACAGCACCAACACGAAGCTGACCAACAACTCGACCGATTCGATCACGCAGGACGCCAACCTGATGCTGATCAAGACGGCGAGCGGCGCGACGGCGCAGGCGACTTTCGTCACGGTCAATCCCGGCAGCAACGGGTCGTCGACGAATACCCCCGACAAGCCGACGAGCCTCAGCCGTGTTCCTGGCGCCCCGCTTGCGAGCAGCCTCGACTCGAGCGGCAACGTGAAGACGGCGTTCACACTGAACGAGCTCGACGGCAAGACCGGCACGACGACGCTCGATGCTGTCGGCGGAAAGATCACCTTCTTCGATTTCAATCTCGGTGACCGGCCGACCGTGAAGGTGAATTTCGACTCCTTCACCTACCACAACGCCAATCACGACGACGTCACCGCCGGATTGTCGGACCTGCAAAAGGCCGACATTGCCGCAACCGAAGCCAAGATCAGCGTCGTTGCCGCCCCCGACAACAGCAACACGGGCTCGGCGACCTGGACCTACAGCGTCCCGGACGACGCCTTCGACTTCCTTGCCGCCGGCGAAACGCTGACGCTGACCTACCGGGCCCGCGTCGACAATAATTTCGCCGCCAACAACGAAACCGCCTTCATCGACATCACCGTCACGGTCACCGGCACCAACGACACACCGGTGATCACCTCGAGCGTTCCGGTCATCACCTTCGAGGGCGGCACCAGCGTCCCCGGCGGTCCGCTCACCTCAGAGGTGCCGACCTCGGGAACGCTGACTTTCACCGATGTCGATCTCACCGACACCCACAAAGTGTCGGTGAAACTGACCGGCGCGACCCTGCCGGACGGCAGCACCGTGCCGCCGGGACCGCTGGCGATCTTCGAAAAAGCGATGTCGGTTGCGATCGATACCGACAGCACCGGAACGGGCGACGGCGTCATCGACTGGTCGCTCGCCGATCTTCCCGTCTACCTCGCGGACTTCATTCCGAAGGGCGAGGTCCTGACGCTGACCTACACCGTGACGGTCACGGATTCGCAGGGCGCGACCGCGACGCGGACCATCACCGTCACCATCAAGGGGACCGACAGCCCCGCGGTGGTGTGGGTCGCGACGTCCGAGGCCGGGTCTCCGCCCGGCGGCTTCTGGAAGGACGCCGCGAACTGGGAAACCGGTACCGTGCCGACGATTAATGACGACGTCATCGTCATCACCGATCAGCTGCACGGGCTGACGCCGTCCTATCCGGTCACGATCGACGAGGCGGCGTTCGCCAAATCGCTGACCATGAACGATTTCGACACGACCAAAGGGCATAAGGCGCCGGAGGTCATCAACCAGAGCACGCTGACGATTGCGCACACGCTCGACCTCAGCGCCGATTCGATCCTGACCAATTCCGTGGGGGCCACGATTTCCGTCGGCGGCAAGGCGGAAATCCTGGGCACCAGCGTGCTGACCAATTCAGGCACCGTGACGCTCGCGGGCGGCGGCGACTTCGCCGTCGGCGCTTTGATCACCAATGCCGGCACGATCGAGCTCGCCGGTGGTACGCTCAAGACGTTGGCCGAGATCAACAATGCCGGCGGCACACTCAAGGTCGATGCCGGGACAACGCTGGATGTCGACGGCGCGACCATCGACGGCGGCAAGCTGATCATCGGCGGCGCATTAGTACTGGACGGGACGAGCGTGCTGACCAACGGCAAGCTGGACAATTCCGGTGCCGTCACCATCAAAGGGGCCGTCGCGTTCGACAACGAAACCGTCGACAACGATTCGACCATCGAAATCCAGGCCGGTGCGGCGCTGACGCTAGGCCAGGGCACCACGGTCGCTAATTCGGGTGGGACCCTCACCGTCGACGACCATGGCGTGCTGGTCCTCGATCAGGGCGAGATCACCGGCGGCACCATCAACAATTTCAGCAGCACGCTCGGTGGCACCATCGACGTCATCGGCGACAGCAGCATCAACGGCGGCGCCAAGCTCAACAAGGGCGCCGTGACGGTCGAAAGCGATGTCACGCTGACGCTCGACGACGTGACCGTGTCCGGAACCTCCATCACCGACAAGGGAATCATCAAGGTCGATGCCAGCGAGACGCTGACGCTGAAGGGTGCGAGCATTGCCGGTGGCGCGCTCAATGTTTCCGGCACGCTCTCGTCCAGCGGCGCCAGCACGATCACTGACACCTTCATCATCAACGGCAACGTGATCGAGGCGATTGGTGGCGTGCTTGCTCTCGTCGCGACGACTTCCGCCACGATTGCCAATGCCGGGACGCTGCAGGCCAATGGTGGCGAGCTCGACATCAACGGCGAACCGGTCACGAACACCGGAACGCTGGCGACGATCAATGACGGCACGCTGAAGCTGATCTCGACGACGGTCACCAACACCGGTGCCACGGTGTCGGTGGACGCGGGCTCGACGCTCGATCTCGTCGGCGCGACCATCGATGGCGGCACGCTGACGCTGTCCGGCACGCTGGTCTCGACCGGCATCAGCGCCATCAACAACGCAGATATCACCAACACCGGTACCATCGACGTCGCCGGAGGAACGCTGACGATCGACCCTGCGGTGCAGCACACTATCACCAATCAAAACCTCATCGAGGCGAATGGTGGCGAGCTCGACATCACCGGCGATCTGATCATCAACACCGGCACGCTCGAGGCGATCAAGGGCGGCGTGCTCAAGCTCGACAAGGTCACGGTCACCAACACGAAGGGGACGGTGACGATCGACGGTGCATCGAAGCTGGATCTGTCCGACGTCACGATCAACGGCGGAAGCCTCGGCAATGCCGGCAAGATCGATCTGCACGACGGCGCGTCGCTCTCCGGCGCGGACGGTTCGGCCTTCGCCATCACCAACTCCGGCGAGATCGAGAGCTGGGGCTCGACCTCCATCAGCGGCGCCATCACCAACACGGGCAGCATCGAGATCGACAGCGGCACCATGACGCTGTTCGGTTCGCTGTCGGGCTCCGGCTCCGTGACCATCGATGCCAATGCGACGCTCGAGGTCAACGCCACGGTCTCGCAGACCGTCACCTTCTCGGGCGGCGCTGCCGAGCTCAAGATCGACACCGCGTCATTCGGTGGATCGATCACGGGGCTGACTGCGACCGACAAGCTTGATCTGTCGAGCATCGAATATGGGCTTGGCACCTACGCGACCTTTGCCAGCAACGCCGACCATACGGGCGGCGTGCTGACCGTGACCGACGCCGACGGCCACAGCATCAGCCTCAACCTCGTTGGCGACTACAGCAACGCGAATTTCGCGGGCAGCGGTGATGGCACCGGCCACACGCTGATCACGCTCAAGGCCGCCGACGACGGGCCGAAATTCAGCGCTGCAGAGACCTCCCAGAGCGCGAGCTTCAGCGAACTCGCCGATACGACCGGCGCGCCGAGCATGACCACCGACCCGACTCCGGCGGCAACTGGTACGATCCACTTCACCGACGTCGACCTGACCGACCGTCCGCAAGCCACGATCACGGATCAGACCGTGACGTTGCTCGACACCGATCAAACCACGCACCTGACGCTGACCGCGGACGAGGTGACGGCGCTCGAACAGGCGCTGACGCTGCAGCAGGAGGGCAACCACAACAACGGCGCAATCGGCTGGACCTATTCCATCCCCGACAGCGCACTGGATTTCCTCGGGCAGGGTCAGACCGCGACCGTGGTGTCGACCATCACGCTGGACGACCAGCATGGTGGAACCGATACCGCCGAGGTGACCGTCACGATATCAGGCACGAACGACGCGCCGACGCTGGATGCGGCGACGCTGGCCTCGGTCGGCGGCGGCAACACGGATCCGGGCGGGGCGGCCGTCAGCGATCTCTTCGCCGGCAAATTCCACGACGTCGACCATGGTGCGAGCCTCAAGGCGATCGCGATCACCGCCGACAACGCCACGGAAAGCCAGGGGACCTGGCAGTACGAGGTTGCAGGCACCGACCAGTGGGTGGACATCGCCGGCGTGAGCGATACCAACGCGCTGGTGCTGAGCCCGGACACGCTGATCCGCTTCGTGCCGGCCCACGGCTATAGCGGCACCCCGGGCACGCTCGACGTTCACGCCCTCGACGACACCTATGCCGGCGACATCACAGGCGCGGCGCCGGTCTCGATCGACATCACCGCTACAGGCATCGGCCACGGCGGCTCCTCGCCCGCGTCGGATCTCGCCGCCTCCATCAGCACGGAGGTGACGGCACCGTCGAACGTCGACGTGTGGACGGGCAGCGTCGACCAGGACTGGAACAATGACGGCAACTGGTCGCTCGGGCACGTGCCTACCGTGACCGAGACCGCATGGGTCGATACCGACGAAAAGGTCTATCTGGACCTCGGCGACAACGGCGCCACGATCGGCGGGCTGACACTCGGCAGCGCGACCAAGCTCGACATCACCGGCACCGACAACAACTCCGAGTCCGGGAGCATCGACAGCTATCTGGTGGTGAACGGCACCCTCGCCAATCACGGCCATATCGACGTCGCCGATGCCTATCTCGGCGCCCCACAGCACGTCATCAACACCGGCACCATCGACGCCGACGGACGATATGGGATCGTGAGCTTCGCCAACCTGCCCGGCAGCGTCGTCGACAACGCCGGCGGCACGCTGGAGGCCGACGACGGCGGGCATATCTACTTCTTCTACAACACCATCAACGGCGGAACGATCGACCTCGTCGGAGAGGACTCGGTCGCGCTGCTGGCCGCGTCGATCGTCAACGGCACGACGCTGACCGCCGACGAAGACTCCTATTTCGAGGTTCTGGGCAACACGACCTTCAATGGCTCCACGAGCGCCATATCGGTCGGCGGCGACCTCCATATCGACGTCAACGGCAAGCTCGTCCTCGAGGGCACTGTCAATGACACCGGCTCCGTTGCCAACCATGGCGTTCTCGTTGCAGACACTGGCGCGACGACGATCCTCGGCGATCTCACCGGCTCCGGCACTGTTCAGATCCTGAGCGCGAGCCTCGAGCTCGGCGGTACCTCCGATTCCGCGGTCCAGTTCGTCGGCTCCGGCGTCGGCACGCTGCATCTGGATGCTGCGTCGCACTTCACGGGCACGGTGACCGGGTTCAGCTACGGCGACAACATCGATCTCGCCGGCATCGACCCCAAGAACGTTTCGCTGGTCTCGACCGAAGGCGGGCTCGAGGTCCATTACGGCTCGGGCGATGGCGACTACTTCACCATCGCCGGGCATTACGACGAAACCGGCTTCAGCAAGAGCAGCGACGGCAGCGGCGGCACGGAGCTCGTCTGGAGCCACCAGTCGCCGGTGATCGACACCACGCATTTCACCCACGCCCACGACGAGGCGACGAATACCGACACGGTCACGGGTCTGTCGGTCTCGGGATCCTCGACCGAAACCTACACGGTGACCGCACAGACCGAGGGCGCGAAGGAAGGCAGTAACGTGACGCCGTCCTTCATCGATGGTGCGTCGCTCGACCAGGTCAACACGGCTCTCCACAGCGTGACCTACGATCCGGGCGTCACGCCGCCCAATACCGACATGATCACGTTCAAGGTGACCGACAGCCTTGGCGCCAGCGACACCGTCAACTTCATCTTCGACGAAGGCGGCTCGGGTCCGGTCACGCTGACCGGCACCAGCGGCAAGGACGTCATCTTCGCCACCGAGTCCAGCGACACGCTGATCAGCGGCGGCGGGCAGGACCAGTTCGTGTTCGCCCCGGCGTCAACGACGGACGCCGTCCAGCACACGGTCTATGGCTTCGATACGATCCAGGACAAGATCGACCTGCGGCAGTTCGATACCATCAATTCGGTCGCCGATCTCACCATCTCGCAGCAAAACACCGATACGCTGATCACGCTGGACGATCACGAGACGATCCTGCTCAAGAACGTGGCCGCCGGCAACCTGCATGCCAGCGACTTCATCGTCACGAGCCACGGCACGACGTAGCGCGGGCCTCGCTCTCCTGCGACGGGGTAGCAAAAAATCCCCGGATCGTCCCTTGCGGCCATGGCCATTTGCGTCCTGACGATCCAAGATCGAACCTGATCGGGTTACGGGAAGTCCAACGGGCATGAAGCGGCTCAGGATATGGCGGCGGTGGTTCGCGCGCAGGTTCGGCTACGCGCGGCTGGTCTGCCTTGCGCTGCTCGTCGGCTTCGCCGCTCTGCGTTTCGCCGATCCGGGACCGGTCGAGGAGCTTCGTGTCCGCACCTTCGACTACTTCCAGAAGTTCGATGCCCGCAAGAAGACGATGAGGCCCGTCGTCATCGTCGATATCGACGATCGGACCCTAAAGGCGGTCGGCCAGTGGCCATGGCCGCGCACCAAGCTCGCCGACCTCGTCACCAACCTGACGCGGCTTGGTGCGGCCGCGATCGCCTTCGACGTGATGTTCCCCGAGCCCGATCGGCTCAATCCCGATATCGCGGCCGAGACCTTTCGTAACCTCGACGAGGCGACGCGCGAGAAGCTGAGGGCGCTGCCGAGCAACGACCAGATGTTTGCCGAGGCGATGAAGCGTTCCCGCGTCGTGCTGGGCGAGACCGGCCTACCGGTCAGCAACTCGGAGCTCGACAAGAAGCTTCCGCAGACCGGCCTTGCGACCCTGGGTGAGGAGCCGCATCGTTTCCTGTACGAATTTCCAGGCTTGCTGCGAAATACGGCCGTGCTCGAGGCCGCCTCCGCCGGCCGCGGATTGCTGACCATCAAACCCGAGCGCGACGGCATCGTCCGGCGGGCGCCGATGATCACGCAGGCCCAGGGCGTGATACTGCCGTCGCTGACCTTCGAGATGCTGCGCGTGGTGTCCGGCTCTGACACCATGCTGGTCAAGACCGATCGCGAAGGTATCCGCAGCGTCGGCGTGAAGGGCTTCTCGATCCCGACCGACAAGAACGGCCTGCTCTGGGTGCATTTCGCGCCGCAGGATCCTTCGATCTATGTGCCGGCGGTTGACCTGCTGGAGGGACGCGTTGCACCGGACAGGATCGCGCAGCGGCTGGTGCTGATTGGCACCTCGGCAGCGGGACTCAACGATATCAAGACGACGCCGGTTGATCCCGCCATGCCCGGCGTCGAGATCCATGCCCAGGTGCTGGAAAGCGCGATCACCGGCTCGATCATCTCGCAGCCGAACTACGGCATCGCGATCGAGTTCTTCGCCGCCATCATCATGGGCCTCCTTGTGATCACCTTCGCGCCGAAGTTCGGGCCCGTGACACTGGTCGGCGTCGGCGCGCTGTTTGCTTCGGTGTTGGGCGGCTTCTCCTGGTACTGGTATGTGCACTATCGCCTCTTGATCGATCCCACCTATCCACTGCTATCGACCACCGCGATCTATCTGACGCTGATCTTCGCAAGCTTCGTGCGCGAGCAGCAGCAGCGCAAGCAGATCCGCGGCCAGTTCGCGCAATACATGTCGCCCGTGCTGGTCGAGCAGCTCGCGCAGTCGCCGGAAAAGCTCGTGCTCGGCGGCGAGGAGCGCGAGATGACGATCATGTTCTCCGACGTGCGCGGCTTCACCACGATCTCGGAAAGCTACAAGCACGATCCGCAGGGCTTGATCGCGCTGATGAACCGCTTCCTGACGCCGTTGACCGACGTGATCATCGAGCGAAAGGGCTATATCGACAAATACATGGGCGACGCCATCATGGCGTTCTGGAACGCGCCGCTCGACGATGCGCAGCATCAAATCAACGCCTGCGAGGCCGCGATCCAGATGCTCGAGCAGATCGACGCGGTCAACAAGGAGCGCAAGCAGGAAGCCGCTGACGGCGGCCACGTCTACATCCCGCTCAACGTCGGCATCGGCCTCAACACCGGTATCGGCGTGGTCGGCAACATGGGCTCCGATCTGAAGAAGAACTATTCCGTGCTGGGCGACAGCGTCAACCTGGCCTCGCGGCTGGAAGGGCAGACCAAGGACTACGGCTTCCCCATCATCGTCGGCTCCAAGACCGCGCTCGCCGCCAAGGACAAGTTCGCGATCCTCGAGCTCGACTTCATCATGGTGAAGGGCAAGACCGAGCCGGAGGTGATCTATGCCATCGCCGGCCGCGAGGACGTGATGCATTCGGCAGCCTTCCAGCGCCTGCGCAACACGACCATCGAGATGCTCGCCTGCTACCGCAGCCGCGACTGGCAGGGCGCGCTGGACGCGATCGAGCGCGGCCGCAGAAGCGAGGACGCCGACACGCTGGAAAAGCTGTTCGGCCTCTACGAGGCGCGCATCAGGAACTATCAGGCGAGCCCGCCACCAGACGACTGGAACGGCGCGTTCGCACTGCTGACGAAGTAGCGGGGCTGCGGCAGCATGTTCAGATTTCGTAGGGTGGGCAAAGGCGCGCTGCGCCGTGCCCACCATCGTTCAGCATCGTTGACACAAGACGTGGGCACGCGTCGCTTTGCCCACCCTACAATGCTGCCGATGAAGTAGCGGGGTGCGGCAGCATATTCAATGTCGTCCTGGCTTTCGCCAGGACGACGGCGGGTTCTGACGCGCCGAAGTGCCGCCCCTCACTCCACCCCGATCGTCGTCAGGTCCTGGAACCAGTGCTGCGCCTGCACGAACTGCTTGATCTTGGGCGATAGCGCATGCGGGTTGGTGTCGTGGACGACCCAGACCAGCACGGCGTCGTCGACGATCGCTGCATGGGCCTGCGCCAGCAGCTCGTCCTGCTTCGCAGTGTCGAACGTCTGCTTGGCTTCGTCGATCAACGCGTCGACCTTCGCACTTCTGTAGCCGCCCCAGTTGACGCCGACCGGCGCGATCTGGCCCGAGTGGAAGAAGCGCACGATGGCGTAGAGCGGGTCGGAGGTGACGTAGGCGATGTTGTTGGCGGTGATGCCGGCATTCATCTCGTCAGCCGCGCCCTTGCGCCAGTGGGTATAGAGCGTCTCGAGCTCGACGACCTTGAAATCGACATCGATGCCGATCTCCTTGAAGCTCTGCTGCAGGAATTCGTTCATCGGCAGCGACAACATCTGGCCGGTACCGCCCTGCGCGATGATGAAGGTGGTCTTGAGCGGCTTGTCCCTGGAGTAGCCGGCTTCCTCGACCAGCTTCTTCGCGGCAGCGAGGTCGTACTTCAATTCAAACGTCGGCTTGCCGAACCACGGGCTCGACGGGTCGACCTGACCCTTCGCGGGCTTCGCAAGCCCGTTCATCAGCCCGACCACCGCATCGCGGTCGATCGCGAGATTGAGCGCCTTGCGCAGGCGAATGTCGGTCCAGGGCGAGCCCGGCAGCACGCTCAAATGATAATTCCAGACATGCGGCGTGACGTTGTCGACGATCTTCATGCCGGCGGCCTTGAGCTGTGGCACGGCGTCGGGGGCGGGCGTCTCGATCAAGTCCACTTGTCCGGCCAGCAGCGCGTTGGTGCGCGTCAGCGCTTCCGGCATCGGCACCAGCACGAGCTTGTCGACCTTCGGAGTCCGCTTCTTGTTCCAGTAGTCCGGATTCTTGCTGAGCTCGGCGAGCTCCCGCGGCACGAGCTTCGTCAGCTTGAACGGGCCGGTGCCGGAGGGTTGGCTTGCGAACTTGTCCCAGTCCTTGCCGAGCTTCTCGTATTGCGCCGGGCTCGACACCAGGAACCAGAGCATCTGGTAGGGGAAGAACGAATCGACCGTCTTGGTGGTGATCTCGACCGTATCGTCGTCGATCTTGGCGTAGCTCGCGACGGAAGGCAGCCGCGTCTTCACCTGCGCGCTCTGCCGCTTGTCGAATTGCGGCGCCTTGTCGTTGAGCACCTTGTCGAGATTCCAGATCACCGCGTCGGCGTTGAAGTCGCTGCCGTCGTGAAACTTCACGCCCTTGCGCAGGGTGAAGCGCCATTTGGTCTTGTCGGTGTCGTCGACCTTCCATTCGGTGGCGAGCCCCGGCACCAGCTTGCCCGGCCGATCGGCGACGTCCATCTCCCATGCGACGAGCGGATCGTAGATCGTGTAGGCCGTGAACTGATAGGCGCCGGCGCCACGATCGGGCTGGCCCGTGGTCAGCGGAATGTCCGCCATCGAGATACCGTAACGCACCACGGTTTCGGCGCGTGCCGAGATTGCGGAGAACGCCAGCGCAAGCACGGCAAGAGCGGTCGAGATTCGATTGCGCATGACCAAAGCTCCCAACGAAAAATCTGGAGCCGAACTTGCAATCTTGATGCCAGAATAGGCAGCGCAGTGCCTTCACCAGCGTAGCATCACAAGGACTTGTCGTCGCAGGGGCAATTTGCAGAATAAGTTCCCCCATTTGGCATAACCATTGCATGCGCCTGCATCAAAAATAGTCATCGATATCGGGAAAAGGATTGAGGCGATGCTTATCGAAAAAACCACCCGCGCGGCATTGATTGCGGCGCTGGCGCTTACGACCGCAGCGGCCTGCCCGCGTGCGGCCAGTGCCGAAACCGTGCTGCGCATCGGCATGACCGCTGCCGATATTCCACGCACGCTCGGTCAGCCCGACCAGGGGTTCGAAGGCAACCGCTTCACCGGTCTTACCATGTACGACGCACTGACCATGTGGGACCTCTCCTCGGCCGACAAGCCGAGCGTGCTGATCCCGGGGCTTGCGACCGAGTGGAAGGTCGACGAGACCGATCACAAGAAGTGGACTTTCAAGCTGCGCCCTGGCGTGAAATTCCATGACGGCAGCGACTTCAACGCCGATGCTGTGGTGTGGAACGTTGACAAGGTGCTGAACAAGGATGCCCCGCAATACGACCCGAGCCAGGTCGGCCTCACCGCCTCGCGCATGCCGACGCTGCTGTCCGCTCGCAAGATCGACGACCTCGCGGTGGAACTGACCGCCAAGGAGCCGGACAGCTTCCTGCCGATCAATCTCTCCAATCTGTTCATGGCGAGCCCTGCGAAATGGCAGAAGTTTTATGACGCCGCCAGCGGCGCCGATGCGAAGGCGAAATCGGCCGCCGCATGGGAAGCATTTGCACGCGATGCCTCCGGCACCGGTCCGTGGAAGATGACGAGCTTTACGCCGCGCGAGCGGCTGGAGCTCGCCAGGAATGAATACTACTGGGACAAGGCACGCGTTCCGCATGTCGACCGCATGGTGCTGTTGCCAATGCCGGAGGCGAATGCGCGCACCGCGGCGCTACTGTCGGGGCAGGTCGACTGGGTCGAGGCGCCCGCGCCCGACGCGATTGCCCAGATCAAGCAGCGCGGTTTCGTCATCTACTCCAACGAAGAGCCTCATGTCTGGCCGTGGCAGTTCTCGCGGGTCGAAGGCTCGCCCTGGAACGACATCCGCGTCCGCAAAGCGGCCAACCTCTGTATCGACCGGGAGGGCCTGCGAGACGGCCTGCTCGGCGGATACATGGTGCCGGCGACCGGGACCTTCGAGCCCGGCCATCCCTGGCGCGGCAATCCGACCTTCCTGATCAAGTATGACAAGCCAGCCGCGCTGAAATTGATGGCAGAGGCGGGCTATGGTCCGAGCAAGCACCTGGCGGTCAAGATCCAGACCTCGGCCTCGGGTTCGGGCCAGATGATGCCGCTGCCGATGAACGAATATCTCCAACAGGCACTGGCCGAATGCTACTTCGACGTGCAATTCGACGTCATCGAGTGGAATACGCTGGTCAACAACTGGCGGCGCGGCGCCAAGGATGCTTCCGCCAACGGCTCCAACGCGGTCAATGTGACCTATGCTGCGATGGATCCGTTCTTCGCCCTGGTGCGCTTCCTGCAGTCGTCAATGGCGCCGCCCCTCTCGAACAATTGGGGCTACATCAACAACCCCAAATTCGACGAGCTGGTCACCAAGGCGCGGCAGACGTTCGATCCCGCCGCGCGCGATGCGGCGCTCGCCGAGCTGCACGCCGCGTCCGTCGACGACGCCGCCTTCCTCTACGTCGCCCATGACGTCGCTCCACGCGCCATGAGCCCGAAGGTGAAAGGCTTCGTGCAGCCCAAGAGCTGGTTCGTCGACTTCTCGCCGGTGTCGATGGTGCCGTGAGGTCGACTTCACTCTATCCATTCGTCATGCCCGGGCTTGACCCGGGCATCCACGTCTATCCACTCGCCCCGTCATTCCGGGGCGCCCGCAGGGCGAGCCCGGAATCTCGAGATTCAGGGTTCGACTCTTCGAGCCGCCCCCAGAATGACGGAGCAAGAACTTGGATGGCCGGGTCAAGCCCGGCCATGACGACTGAGAGATCAACGCTCCATTTCGAGTGAACAACGTGCTCGCCTATATCGCCAGACGCATCGTCTACGTCATCCCGATCGTCATCAGCGTGGCGCTGGTGTGTTTTCTGCTGGTGCATATAACGCCGGGCGATCCGCTCGTCGCCGTGCTGCCGGCCGATGCGTCGCAGGAGCTCGCGGCGCAGCTTCGTGCGGCCTACGGCTTTGACCGGCCGCTGCCGGTGCAGTTCGGCCTCTGGCTCTTGCGCGCGCTGCACGGCGATCTCGGTAATTCCATCGCGACGGGACGCCCCGTGCTTGCCGAAGTCATGCGCGCGGTGGGCAACACCGTCACGCTGGCGATCGCGGCCGCCATCATCGGCTTCACGATGGGGATCCTACTTGGCCTCATCGCCGGCTATTTCCGCGAGACCTGGATCGACAAGCTCGCGACGTCCTTTGCCATCGCCGGCGTCTCGGTGCCGCATTACTGGCTCGGCATGCTGCTCGTCATCATCTTCTCGGTCGAGCTGAACTGGCTGCCCGCGGTCGGTGCGGGTCCCGGCGGCTCCGGCGCCTGGGCCTGGGATTGGGCGCATCTGCAATATCTCGTGCTGCCGGCGATCACGACATCGGTGATTCCCATGGGCATCGTCACCCGCACCGTGCGCGCGCTCACCGGCGACATTCTCAGCCAGGATTTCGTCGAGGCCTTGCGCGCAAAGGGCCTGCGCGAAACCGGCGTGTTCCGCCACGTCATCAAGAACGCTGCGCCCACCGCGCTGGCGGTGATGGGCCTCCAGCTCGGCTACATGCTCGGCGGCTCGATCCTCATCGAAACCGTGTTCTCCTGGCCGGGCTCGGGCTTCCTGCTGAACTCCGCGATCTTCCAGCGCGACCTGCCGCTGTTGCAGGGCACGATTCTGGTGCTGGCGCTGTTCTTCGTCTTCCTCAACCTGCTGGTCGACATCGCGCAAGCCGCGATCGATCCGCGCATCAAGCGAGGCTAGCGGGATGAGCCTGGCTGTTGCCACGCAACCGGTGCGCTCCCTCCCCCGCCTGCGGGGGAAGGTTGGGGAGAGGGTGTCTCCGCAGTCGAGAATCCCCAAGAGGAGAGAACCCTCACCCCCGCCTTCGGCGCGAGCTCTCCCGCAAGCGGGAGAGGTGCACCGCGCCCTGGGCCTGCACCGATTGAATCAATGCGAACCGGGAGCCGGCCAATGAGCGAGCTTCCGCTGTCTGCGACCAATGATGCCGCGCTGCAGGCTGCGCCCGCCACAAAGGCGCGCGGCTACTGGGCGACCGTCGGCCGCCGCATCCTGCGCGACAAGGTCAGCATGACCTGCGCGCTGGTGCTGCTGTTGATCTTCCTCTCCGCGCTGCTCGCACCCTGGCTGGGCCTCGAGGACCCCTATAAGGGCTCGATGATCCGCCGCCTGCGCCACATCGGCACGACAGGCTATCCGCTCGGCACCGACGAGCTCGGCCGCGACATGCTGGCGCGGCTGATCTATGGCGGACGTCTCTCCCTCGTCGTCGGCATCTTGCCGGTCATCCTCGCCTTCGGCATCGGCACTTCGCTCGGCATCATTGCCGGTTACGTCGGCGGCAAGCTCAACACCGCGATCATGCGCACGGTCGACGTGTTCTACGCCTTCCCCTCCGTGCTGCTCGCGATCGCGATCTCCGGCGCGCTCGGTGCCGGCATCCTCAATTCCATCGTGGCGCTCACCATCGTGTTCGTGCCGCAGATCACCCGCGTCGCCGAAAGCGTCACCACCGGCGTGCGCAACATGGACTTTGTGGAGGCCGCGCGGGCGTCCGGTGCAGGGCCCGTCACCATCATGCGCGTGCACATCCTCGGCAACGTGCTGGGCGCGATCTTCGTCTATGCGACCAGCCTGATCTCGGTCTCGATGATCCTGGCCGCCGGTCTCTCGTTCCTCGGGCTCGGCACGAAACCGCCGGAGCCGGAGTGGGGGCTGATGCTGAACACGCTGCGCACCGCGATCTACGTCAATCCCTGGGTCGCCGCGCTTCCGGGCGCGATGATCTTCGCGGTCTCGATCTGCTTCAATCTGCTCTCGGACGGCCTGCGCAGCGCCATGGACATCAGGAACTGAGACGATGATGCAGAGGCCTGCTACCGCGGCGTACTCCGTACACCTCTCCCCGATGGGGAGAGGTGAAGGAGCGCGGCCATGAGCGAGAGCAACACATCCGTTGAAATGCTGGAGCCCGTCGAGGACGTCGGCGGCGTCGCGCAGCCGCTGCTTCAGGTCAATGGCCTCACAAAACATTTTCCGGTGCGTGGCGGGCTGTTCGCCGCCAAGCGCACGGTGCGCGCCGTCGACAACGTCTCCTTCTCCGTCGCCAAGGGCGAGACGGTCGGCATCGTCGGTGAATCCGGCTGTGGCAAGTCGACCACTGCGCGGCTCCTCATGCATCTGATGCCGCGCGATGCCGGCGACATCATCTATGACGGCATGACGGTCGGTCAGGCGCTCAGCTTGCGCGAGCTCCGCCGCGGCATGCAGATGGTGTTCCAGGATTCCTACGCCTCGCTCAACCCGCGCCTGACGATCGAGGAATCCATCGCTTTCGGCCCCAAGGTTCACGGCATGGCCGACAGCGCGGCCCGTGCGCTCGCGCGCGAACTGCTCGGCAAGGTCGGCTTGCGTCCGGAAAATTTCGCCAACCGCTACCCGCACGAGATCTCCGGCGGCCAGCGCCAGCGCGTCAACATCGCGCGGGCGCTGGCGTTGTCGCCGCGGCTGGTGATTCTCGATGAAGCCGTCTCCGCGCTCGACAAGTCGGTCGAGGCGCAGGTGCTCAACCTTCTTGCCGACCTCAAGCGCGAGTTCGGCCTGACCTATCTCTTCATCAGCCACGACCTCAACGTCGTGCGCTACATCTCGGATCGCGTGCTGGTGATGTATCTCGGCGAGGTCGTCGAGCTCGGCCCGGTCGATGCGGTCTGGGACGCGCCCGCCCATCCCTATACGCGCGCGCTGCTGGCGGCGATGCCGTCTTCCGATCCCGACAAGCGCACCGAGACGCCGCCGATTTCCGGCGATCCACCCAACCCGATCGATCCGCCCTCCGGCTGCCGTTTCCACACCCGCTGTCCCTTTGCGGAGCCGCTCTGCGCAAAAGCCACGCCAAAGCTCACCGCGCTCGATACAATGGGCCACGAGGCCGCGTGCTATATGGCGATACCGGGATCGGGCCACAGCCGCGCGTCGCAAGAGGGAACAGCATGACAAGACCGACTGCAAAAGACGTCAAGGCCATCGCCGACACAGTAGGCGTGCCCGTCGACGAGGAGACCGCGACCCGCATCGCCAACTCCATGGGTCCCGTGTTTGACGGCTTCGCAACCATCGCCGGCACGCTGCCGATGGACCTGGAGCCTGCGCTTTTCGTGATTGCGCAAACCACGAAGGTTTCGGCATGAGCACCGAACCCGCATTGATGACGCTGACCGAGGTCGCACGCGCGATCGCGATGAAGCAACTGTCCTCGCATGAGGTGATGCGCGCGCTGCTGCACCGCATCGCCGAGTGGCAGCCGCATCTCAACGCCTTCATGGCTGTTGAGGCCGAGGCCGCGCTGAAGGCGGCGGAGGAAGCTGATGCCGCGCTTGCGGCGGGCGAGGTGCGCGGGCCGTTGCACGGCGTGCCGCTCGCGCACAAGGATATGTATTACGACGCGGGCAAGGTCGTGACCTGCGGCTCGCTGATCCGCCGCGACTATGTCGCCACCACGACGTCGACGGCTCTGCAGCGCCTGAAGGATGCCGGCCAGGTCCGGCTCGGCACCCTCCACATGGCCGAGTTCGCCTATGGGCCGACCGGTCACAACAGCCATTATGGTCCGGTGCGCAATCCCTGGAACGTCGCGCACATCACCGGCGGCTCGTCGTCGGGCTCGGGCTCGGCGGTCGCCGCGCGGCTGACCTTCGCCGCGCTCGGTTCTGATACTGGTGGCTCGATCCGCATGCCCGCGAATTTCTGCGGCGTCACCGGCTTGAAGGTGACCTGGGGCCGCATCAGCCGCGCCGGCGCGATGCCGCTGTCGCAGTCGCTCGACACCGTCGGTCCGCTGGCGCAGACCGCGGAGGACTGCGCGCTGCTGCTCGCACTGATGGCGGGGCCGGACCCCGAGGATCCGACCGCGAGCGCCGAGCCCGTGGCGGATTACGTTGCCGCGACGAAAGGCTCGCTGAAGGGTCTCAAGATCGGCGTGCCCGCATCCTTCTATGTTGATGATCTCGACGGCGAGGTCGCGCGCGTGCTCGACGAGACCATCGTCGTGCTCAAGCGCGAGGGCGCCGACATCGTCAAGGTCGAGCTGCCCGACCAGCGGCAATTGCAGGCGGCGAGCCAGCTCGTGCTGGCAGTGGAGGCCGCCGCCTTCCACAAGCGCTGGCTGATCGAGCGTCCGCAGGATTATGGCGCGCAGGTATTGATGCGGCTCCAGAACGGGCTTGCGGTTCCCGCCATCACCTATCTCGAAGCGATGCGCTGGCGTGGCCCTGCGCTCGCAGCCCATCATGCGGCCACCGCCGGCGTCGATGCGGTGATCGCGCCGGTCTCGCCGGTGCCAGCGCCGACGATTGCCGAGAGCGATGTCGGTGGAGACGCGAATGCGCCGGCAGTGTTGCAGCGACTGACGCTGTTCACGCGTCCGGTGAACTATCTTGGCCTGCCGTCGCTGGTCGTGCCGTCAGGCTTCACCAAAAGCGGCCTGCCGGTCGGCATGCAGCTCATCGGCCGCGCGTTCGATGAAGCGACCCTGCTCACCATCGGCGCCGCGTTCCAGCGCGCGACCGACCATCATGCCAAGGTGCCGAAGCTGCCGTCATGACAAAGCTCGTCGAGATCTCAGGCCTCAACATCCGCTTTACCGGCGAGCGCACGGTCTTTGCCGTGAACGATCTCGCTCTCTCGCTCGGTGATGGTGAGGTGCTGGGCCTGCTCGGCGAGTCCGGCTCGGGCAAGAGCGTGACGTTGCGTGCGCTGATGCGGCTGTTGCCGAAGAAGCGCACCCAGATCTCGGGCGCCGTGAACGTCATGGGCCGCGACGTGCTGGCCATGGGCGAGGAGGAGCTCTCTTCATTCCGCGGCCAGACAGTGTCGATGATCTTCCAGGAGCCGGCGCTCGCGCTCGATCCGGTCTACACCATCGGCGCGCAGATCGCCGAGAGCGTGGTGCGTCACGAAGGCAAGAGCTATGCGGAAGCGCGGGGGCGCGCGCTGGAAATGCTCGAGGTCGTCCGCATCCCCTCCGCAAAGCGCCGGCTCGATGCCTATCCGCACGAGATGTCCGGAGGCATGCGCCAGCGTGCGATGATCGCGCTGGCGCTCGCCTGCCGGCCAAAGATCCTGCTCGCGGACGAGCCGACCACCGCGCTCGATGCCACCGTGCAGATCCAGATCCTCTTGCTGTTGCGCGAGCTGCAGCGCGAGTTCGGCATGTCCGTCATTTTCGTCACCCACGACATCGGCGTGGCGATCGAGATCTGTGACCGTGTCGCGGTGATGTATGCCGGCCAGATCGTAGAGCAGGGAAGCCTTCGCGACATCGTCCGCGCGCCGGTGCACCCCTATGCCAGGGGCCTGCTCGCCTCGACCATTCATGGCGCTAAGCGCGGCGCGCGGCTCGAGACCATCCCCGGCACCCCGCCATCGCTTGGCCAGAAGCCACACAACTGCTCCTTCGCTCCCCGCTGCGCCGTCGCCCAGCCGCGGTGCCTGGAGCAACTGCCGGAAAACGTGCAGGTGGGACCGGGCAGGGCGGCGCGGTGCGTGCTGGCCGAATCGGCGACGGTTACCTCGTAATATTTGCGGAGGCTGCATTCACGAATCGGCCGCGCACCCTCCCTCCTTGTGGGGGAAGGGTGGGGGAGAGGGGTAGCCACAAACGCCGCCGACATCACTTGGGGCTACCCCCCTCCCTGCCTCTCCCTCGCAAGGGGGGAGGGAATGAGCGGTGTGCTCCTGACCTCGAGAATCTCAAGCACCGGCACTGAGTTGCTGCGATTCGCCGGGCGTCTCCTCGCCAGGCCAGTTCTACTTTGCATGGGGTTGTTTTCGACGTTTTGTCGGGATGAGGCCTTCGGGGGAGACGTGAAGAGGCATTCAGTTCCCATTCATCCCGGTTCCGGTTCCATGCGCCCCCATTCACGGAGAGGGACTTCAACTTATGTACATTTCTGGCCAAAGCCTGATCGTCATCCTGTTCGTCGGCCTGGTTGCCGGCTGGCTTGCTGGCAAGGTGGTCCGCGGAAGCGGGTTCGGCATCATCGGCGACATCGTGATCGGCATCGCCGGCGCGTTTGTCGCGAGCTTCCTGTTCCCGCGGCTCGGCATCCATCTCGGCGTCGGGCTGGTTTCGGAGATCATCTACTCGGCGATCGGCGCCATCATTCTGCTTCTGGTGGTCCGCCTGCTGCGCGGCGGCGGCCGGCTCTAGCGATCCGTTGCGAAAACCGGCTGCCGCGACGACAAATTCGCCGCGGCAGCCGCAAACCTGTGGAATTCGTGGATTTGCGCCGCAGCGCGGCCGCGCTAGAGGTTTTTGAGCCAGATTATTGATCAACTGTCGTGCATTGGACGACAGCCACAAACGCGATATTAATCGGCGTCGAGTACCCCAAATTTAGCTTGTGAAATCAGGGGTTTTACCCCTCATCCGGTGGAAAGCGACTGATGGCAGCAGTTCCCGGCTTGCGCCGTTCTGAACTCGGTAATGCCTTGCGCGCCTGTCGCGCAGCGTTCCTGGGTCTCGGGTTGATGAGCTGCATGATCAACCTGCTCTATCTGACCGGGTCGATCTTCATGCTGGAGGTCTATGACCGGGTGCTGCCCAGCCGCAGCATCCCGACGCTGGTCGGCCTGATTATCCTCGCCGGCGGTCTCTACATCGCGCAAGGTGTTCTGGACCTGATTCGCGGCCGCATCCTTGGCCGTATCGGCACTGCGCTCGACGAGGCTTTGAACAAGCGTGTGTTCGACACCATCGTGCGCCTGCCCCTTCTGGTCGGCAACCGCAACGAAGGCCTCCAGCCCCTGCGCGACCTCGACAACGTCCGCTCCTTCCTTGGCGGCATGGGACCGAGCGCGTTCTTCGACCTGCCGTGGCTGCCGCTCTATCTCGCCATCTGCTTCGCCTTCCATTGGCTGATCGGCATCACCGCTTTGGTCGGTGCGATCATCCTGGTCGGCCTGACGCTGGTGACGGAGTTCATGTCCCGCCGCCCCGCACGCGAGGCGACGAGCCTCGCCGCACAGCGCAACGATCTCGCCACCTCCAGTCGCCGTAATGCCGAGGTGCTTGTGGCGATGGGCATGGCCGGCCGGCTCAACCAGCGCTGGAGCGAAGCCAACGAAAAATATCTCGCCGGCAATCAGCGCGCCAGCGACGTCGCCGGCGGTCTCGGTGCCATCGCAAAAGTTCTGCGCATGATGCTGCAATCGGCCGTGCTCGCGGTCGGCGCCTATCTCGTCATTCATCAGGAGGCGACCGCCGGCATCATCATCGCGGGCTCGATTCTCTCGGCGCGCGCGCTCGCGCCGGTCGATCTCGCGATCGCGCACTGGAAGTCCTTCGTCGCCGCGCGGCAGAGCTGGCAGCGGCTCAGCCGCCTGCTGGAGCAAATTCCGGCCCAGGTGATGCCGACCCAGTTGCAGGCGCCATCGAGCCGCCTCGCGGTCGAAGGCGTCAGCATCGTGCCGCCGGGCGATCAGCGCGTCATCGTGCAGGATGTGACATTCGTGCTCAATGCCGGCATGGGCCTCGGCGTGATCGGCCCGAGCGGTTCGGGTAAATCGTCGCTGATCCGCGCGCTGGTCGGCGTCTGGCAGCCGGTGCGCGGCAAGGTGCGGCTCGACGGCGCGGCGCTCGATCAGTGGGCCTCGGACGTGCTCGGCCGCCACATCGGCTATTTGCCGCAGGACGTCGAGCTGTTCGGCGGCAGCATCGCGCAGAACATCGGCCGGTTTGATCCCGACGCGACCTCCGATGCCATCATCACCGCTGCGAAAGAGGCCGGCGTGCATGAGATGATCATCAAGATGCGCGAGGGCTACAACACCCAGGTCGGCGAGCAGGGCACGGCGCTGTCCGCCGGCCAGGCGCAGCGCGTGGCGCTGGCGCGCGCACTCTACGGCAATCCGTTCCTGATCGTG
Source organism: Bradyrhizobium sp. UFLA05-112 (assembly GCF_053572325.1). Lineage (NCBI taxonomy): Bacteria > Pseudomonadati > Pseudomonadota > Alphaproteobacteria > Hyphomicrobiales > Nitrobacteraceae > Bradyrhizobium > Bradyrhizobium sp. UFLA05-112. The sequence continues at coordinate 122,534 of NZ_JBANBK010000017.1, forward strand.
CTCGACGAGCCCAACTCCAACCTCGACACCGAGGGCGACGAGGCCCTGACCCGCGCGATCCGCGCCGCGCGCGAGCGCGGGGCCATCGTCGTCGTCGTGGCGCATCGGCCGATCGGCGTCGAGGCGGTCGACCAGATCCTGGTGCTGCGCGACGGCCGCATGCAGGCCTTCGGTCCGAAGGAGCAGGTGCTCGCGCAGGTGCTCCAGCCGCGCGTCGCCCCGCCGGCGCCGCCGATCAAGATCGTCAGCGAAGGCGGAGTTGCCAAACCATGAGCACGATGACGATGGCGGGCGCCAAGCCCGCGGCAAAGAGAAGCGTGCGGCAGTCGATCAGGTTTCACCTGCTGCTCGGTCTCGGGATCGTGCTGCTGCTCGCCGGCGGGCTCGGCGGCTGGGCTTCGACGGTGCTGATCTCCGGCGCGCTGATCGCGCCAGGGCAGATCGTCGTCGAATCCAACGTCAAGAAGGTGCAGCATCCGACCGGCGGCGTGGTCGGCGAGGTGCGTGCCCGCGACGGCGACCTGGTCAAGGCCGGCGATATCGTCGTGCGGCTCGACGACACCGTCACCAAGGCGAACCTCGCCATCGTCACCAAGAACCTCGACGCCGGCCAGGCGCGCGCCGCGCGGCTGCAGGCCGAGCAACGCGGGCTTGCGAAGATCGAATTCCCGCAGGCGGTGCTCGAGCGCGCAAGCGATTTCGACGTGGCGACGCTGCTGGCCAGCGAGGGCAAATTGTTCGAGGTCCGCGTGAACGGCCGTGCCGGACAGAAGGCCCAGCTCCGCGAGCGCATTCAGCAGCTCAACGAGGAGATCGACGGGCTGAGCGCACAGGAGAAGGCCAAGGACAAGGAGATCGCGCTGGTACAGCAGGAGCTGGTCGGCGTCCGCGATCTCTACGACAAGCACCTGGTGCAACTCTCGCGCCTGACCACGCTGGAACGCGACTCGGCCCGCCTCAACGGCGAGCGCGCTCAGTACATCGCCTCGCGCGCCCAGGCCAAGGGCAAGATCACCGAGACCGAGCTCCAGATCATCCAGGTCGACAAGGACATGGTGAGCGAGGTGTCCAAGGATCTGCGCGAGACCAACGACAAGATCGGCGAGCTGATCGAGCGCAAGGTCACCGCCGAAGATCAGCTCCGCCGCGTCGATATCCGGGCGCCGCAGGATGGCATGGTGCTGCAATCGACCGTGCACACCGTCGGCGGCGTCGTCACCGCCGGCGATACCCTCATGCTGATCGTGCCGCAGCAGGACGACCTCCAGGTCGAGGCCAAGGTCAATCCGACCGACATCGACAAGCTCCAGGTCGGCCAGAAGACGCTGCTGCGCCTCTCGGCCTTCAACCAGCGCACCACGCCGGAGCTCAGCGGCGTCGTGAGCCGGGTCTCGCCCGACGTCACCACCGACCAGCGCACCGGGCAGAGCTACTACACCATCCGCGTCTCGATGCCGCCGGAAGAAGTCGCCCGCCTCGGCGAAGTCAAGCTGATCCCCGGCATGCCGGTCGAGGCCTTCGTGCAGACCGGCGATCGCACCATGCTGTCCTACCTGATGAAGCCGCTGCACGACCAGCTGATGCGGGCGTTCCGGGAGAAGTGAGAGGAACGGTCATTCCGGGGCGATGTGAAGCATCGAGCCCGGGAGCGCGTGCCGCAGCGTCGGTCTCGCAAGGTGGGCAAAGCGCGACGCGACGCGCCCACCGCTTTTGCGGGCACACACACGGTGGGCGCGCTTCGCTTTGCCCACCCTACGCCCTACGTTCCTGATATAGTTCGAACGCAGCAGCTACCTCCAACGTCAGACACATGCATCACGCCTCCATCCAGACCCCGCCGGCCATCGCCACCGAAACCTTCACCGATGCAGGCCTTGCGGTCGCCCGCCTCGAAGAGATCTACGAGCGCAACACGAAATTCCTGCGCGATCACTTCGAAGCTTACCTCAACGGCACCTCGCCGGCGACGCGCGTACGCGCGTTCTATCCGTTCGTCCGCATCACCACGGCAACGCATGCGCGACTTGATTCGCGGCTCGCCTATGGCTTCGTCGCGGGACCCGGCGTGCACGAGACCAGCGTGACGCGGCCGGACGTGTTCCGGACCTATCTCACCGAGCAGATCGGCCTCCTGATCAAGAATCACGGTGTGCCGGTCGAGATCGGCGAGTCGTCCGAGCCGATCCCGATTCATTTCGCCTATCGGCGTGACATCAACATCGAGGCGGCGATCAGCACGGGCGATACGGGCGGCACGCGGCTGATGCGCGACGTGTTCGACACACCGGATCTTGCCGCCATGGACGATGCGATCGCCGACGGCACGCTCGCGCTGTCGCCCGGAGCGCCGGAGCCGCTGGCCCTGTTCCGCGCGGCGCGCGTCGACTATTCGCTGCGGCGGCTCTATCACTACACCGGCACCGATCCCGAGCACTTCCAGAATTTCGTGATCTTCACCAACTACCAGTTCTACGTCGATGCCTTCGTGCAGCTCTGCCAGCAGCGGCTCGCCTCGGGCGAGGATGGCATCGATGCTTTCGTCGGGCCGGGCAACGTGATCACCCGCAACGCGCGGTTCGGCGGCGGCACGAACGGCATTGCGCCGGATCGCGCACCGCAGATGCCGGCCTTCCATCTCGTCGAGCCCGGCTATCAGGGCATTACCCTGATCAACATTGGCACGGGCCCTTCCAATGCGCGGAACGTCACCGACCACGTCGCGGTGTTGAGGCCGCATGCCTGGCTGATGGTCGGGCATTGCGCCGGCCTGCGCAACACGCAGCGGCTCGGCGACTACGTGCTGGCGCATGGTTACGTCCGCGAGGATCACGTGCTCGATCAGGAATTGCCACCCTGGGTGCCGATTCCGGCGCTTGCCGAGGTGCAGGTCGCGCTCGAGGAGGCGGTCGAGGAGGTCACGGGATTGTCCGGCTTCGAGCTCAAGCGCCTGATGCGAACCGGAACGGTCGCGAGCGTCGACAACCGCAATTGGGAGATCAGCGGCGCTGCGGTCATTCGCCGCCTGTCGCAATCCCGCGCCGTTGCCCTCGACATGGAATCGGCGGCGATCGCCGCCAATGGCTATCGCTTCCGCGTTCCCTACGGCACCTTGCTGTGCGTATCGGACAAGCCGCTGCACGGCGAGATCAAGCTCGCAGGGATGGCGAGCGCATTCTACCGGCAGCGCGTCAGCCAGCATCTCGAAATCGGCCTGAAGGCGCTCGAACGGCTCAAGCACCAGGAGTCGGAACGCCTGCATTCGCGCAAGCTGCGCAGCTTTGCCGAGGTGGCATTTCAGTAGTTTGATGCTTGCGCACGCTTAGGGCAGCAAAACTGTCGTACGCAGCGCTGACGTCTGCGTGAGCGCACAAGCCCTCCGGAATAATCACCGGAGGAGCAGGGTTTACACGTCGTCCGGGGCTCCCTTGACCAAGGCCACAGGAGCAGACATGAGCAATCCCCTGATCAGGTACGTCGTGCTGGGAGCATGTGTAACGGCGCTGTGCGCGCCGCCGGCATTCGCCCCGG
>NZ_JBANBK010000018.1:0-122955 GCF_053572325.1 Bradyrhizobium sp. UFLA05-112
GCCAGCCGTCTTGAGGTCAGGACCAGCAGACGTCCGCCTCCTTCGAACAAGGAGATGATCTGAAATGATCTAACAACGACTCATCCTTGACCAAGCCCATACAAGTATTCCAGAGACTGCGCCTGGCCACGGAGAGGCCGAGGCGTATTGGCTGCCCCGCCTTCGCAGAGCATGACAGTGAGTGTCGGCTGAAAGAGTGCCTTACTGCACGCTCAGCAGCCGTAGGGTGGGCAAAGGCGCGCTTGCGCCGTGCCCACCCCTTCCGTTGCGATGGTGGAAAGACGGTGGCGGTGGGCACGCTTCGCTTTGCCCACCCTACGGGACTGTGAGTGTGGGGCCGAGAGCGTGCCTTACTGCACGCTCAGCGCCACGAAGCGCAGCTCGCCGTCACCGTTGGAGACGAGCAGCAGCACTGACTTCTTGCCGTCCTTCTTGAGCTGGTCGATGCGCTTCTGGACGTCGGCGCCGCTGGAGACGGCCTCCTGCGCCACCTCGACGATGACGTCGCCGGCGGAGAGCCGCTTCTCGGCCGCGTCGGAACTGGCATCGACATTGGTGACGACCACGCCCTTGACGCTGTCCTTGATCTTGTAGCGGGCGCGCAGGTCCTTGTTCAGCGTCGCCAGATCAAGGCCGAGCGCCTTCTGCGTCACCGGCTTCTCCGGCGCCGGCTCGTCGGTCTTCACTGCGGCCTGGACCTTTTCCGGATCCTGCAAGCGGCCGAGCTTGACGCGCTTGGTCTCCTCCTGGCCCTTGCGGATAACGACGACGTCGACCTCCTTGTCGACCGCGGTGTCGGCGACGACGCGGGAGAGATCCTTCGGGTCCTTGATGTCCTTGCCGTCGAACTTGACGACGACGTCGCCGGGCTCGATGCCGGCGGGCTTTGCCGGGCCCTTCTCGTCGACGCCGGCAACCAGCGCACCACGCGGCGGCTTGATGTTGAGGCTTTCGGCGATCTCGTCGGTGACCGACTGGATGCGCACGCCGAGCCATCCGCGGCGCAGTTCGCCGAACTGGCGAAGCTGGTCGACGACGCCAGCCACCGTCTTCGACGGCACGGCGAACCCGATGCCGATCGAGCCGCCGGAGGGCGAGATGATCAGCGTGTTGACGCCGATGACCTCGCCTTCGAGGTTGAACAACGGGCCGCCGGAATTGCCGCGGTTGATGGCGGCGTCGGTCTGGATGTAGCTGTCATACGGGCCCGACGAGATGTCGCGGTTCTTGGCCGAGACGATGCCGGCCGTCACCGTGCCCCCTAGGCTGAAGGGGTTGCCGATCGCGACCACCCAGTCGCCGAGACGCAGCTTGTCGGAGTCGCCGAACTTCACTGAGACCAACTGCTTTGGCGGCTTGAACTTCAAGACAGCGAGGTCGGTCTTCTTGTCGACGCCGACGAGCTCGGCCTTGATCTTGGTGCCGTCGTTGAGAATGACGTTGATCTCGTCGGCATCCGCGATCACGTGATTGTTGGTGACGACGATGCCGGAGGTGTCGATGATGAAACCGGAGCCGAGCGAGTTGGTCTTGCGAGGCGGACCGTTGTCACCCCTGTCGCCACCCTTGCTGCCGCCGCCGGGACCACGACGGTTCTTGAAGAAGTCGTCGAAGAATTCCTCGAAGGGCGAGCCGGGCGGCAGTTGCGGCATGGTGTTGGTGCCGCCGCCCTTGGCTTCGACAGTCTGCGAGGTCGAGATGTTGACGACCGCGTCGATCACCTTCTCGGCGACGTCGGCGATGCCCTCCGGTCCGCGCGCGTAAGCCGGCGAGCCGAACGCGCTGAACGCGCTGATGGCGATCGCAGCCAGCCCGAGTCGCATGCAATGGCGCAGACGGGTCGTGGCAATGATGGCAGCGGTCATTGTGATCTCCGAAAGAGAATTAAGGATTCGTTGTCCAGACTGCGCTCGAACGGGGTGGCGGCGCAAGCACGGAGGTTAACGGGCCTCAAGACCCGGATAATACGGCGAAAAACCGGCGACTTTGCTTCACTTTAGCGTTCGCGTCGGAAGTGCCGGGCTCAGTGGTGCCGGATCCACCAGATCAGGATCAGGCCGGCCACGGCCGAGCCGATGCCCACGGCACGCAGGATATGATCGGGAGTTGCAAGCGCGCTCTTCATCGCCTTGCGCATCCACGCGGGACTTGCCGCGAACATCAAGCCTTCCAGCACAAACAGAATGCCCAAGCCGATGAGGAAGTCGGCAAACGCTATTGACCTCATCGGACTGGAACCTCCCCTTGTGCCGTTCTTGTTCCGCGTAGGGGCGGCACCGGCGCCGCCCCTGTTTCGTCTTACTGTTTCGGCGCCGCCTGCGCTTCGGCACCCGCCTTGCCGCTTGGGCTACCGAAGTACCGGAAGAAATCCGAGTTCGGCCGCAGCAGATAGCGGGTGTCGCTCGAGCGCAGGCCGGTCTCATAGGCCGACATCGAACGGAAGAAGGCGAAGAAGTCCTGGTCCTTGCCGTAGGCGTCCGCGAACAACCGGGTGCGTTCCGCATCGCCTGCGCCGCGGGTCTGCTCGGCCTGCGAGTTGGCTTCAGCGATGATCACGGTCGCCTCGCGGTCGGCCTTGGAGCGGATTTCCTGTGCCTTCTGGCCGCCCTGTGCGCGGAACTCGGCCGCTTCGCGCTGGCGCTCGGTCTTCATCCGATCGTAGACGGCCTGGCTGTTCTGCTCGGGCAGATCGGCGCGCCGAATGCGGACGTCGACGACCGAGATACCGTAGCCGTCGGCTTCGCGGTCGAGCTGCTCGCGGATGCGGCCCATCAGCTTCTCGCGCTCGTCGCGCACTACCGTGATGAAGGTGACCTCGCCGAGCACGCGGCGCAGCGCCGCGTTGAGCAGCGTCGTGAGTTGGAGGTTGGCCGCCTGGATCGAGCCGACGCTCTGATAGAAGCGCAGCGCATTCTTGATGCGGTAGCGCGCGAAGGCGTCGACCACGAGCCGCTTCTGGTCGGAGGCGATCACTTCCTGCGACGGGTTTTCCAGATCGAGGATGCGCTTGTCGATGCTGATCACGCTGTCGACGAACGGCGCCTTGAAGTTCAGCCCGGGCTCGGTGACGACCTTGACGGGTTCGCCGAGACGGACCACGAGCGCCTGCTCGGTCTGCTGCACCGTAAAGACGGAGCTGTAGGCCACGATCAGGATGAGCAAGAGGACGATCAGCGAGACGATGCCAGTGACCGGAGACCTCATCGGGTACCTCCGCCCTGCTGGCCAGAGGTGGCCGGCGGCCGCTTCGGCGTCAGCTCATTGAGCGGAAGAAAGGGCACCACGCCGCCTTGGCCGGTCGCGGCACCGTCATAGACGAGCTTTTCCGAGCCGCCGAGCACGCGCTCCATCGTCTCCAGATAGATCCGTTCACGCGTCACGTCCGGCGCCTTCTTATATTCTTCGTACACTTTCAAAAAGCGCGCGCTCTGGCCCTTGGCCTCGGCGATCACTTGTTCCCTATAGCCCTCGGCGGCCTGGAGGATCTGCGCGGCGCGACCGCGCGCTTCCGGCACGACACGGTTGGCATAGGTCTGGGCCTCGTTCTGCAACCGCTCGAGGTCGGCGCGCGCCGCCTGCACGTCGCGGAAGGCGTCGATGACCTGCGCCGGCGGGTCGACCTTCTGCATCTGCACCTGGGTGATCAGGATGCCGGAGCCGTAGCCGTCGAGTGTCCTCTGCATCAATTCCTGCACGCCCTGCTCGGTGGTGTTGCGGGCGCCGGTCAGGATCGGCTGGATCTGCGAGCGGCCGATCACCTCGCGCATCGCGCTTTCGGCGACCGCCTTCACGGTGCCCTCGGGATTCTGGATGTTGAACAGGAAGTCGCCGACGCCGTCGGGCTTGATACGCCACAGCACGGTGAAGTCGACGTCGACGATGTTCTCGTCGCCGGTCAGCATCAGGCTCTCTTCCGGCACGTCGCGGATGGTACGGCCGCGGCGGGAGGGATCGTCGATCAGCGTCATGCCGATAGAAATGGTCGAGACACGCAGCGCTTTCGGCAGCAGCACCGTCTCGATTGGATACGGCAGATGGTAGTTCAGGCCCGGCTGCACGGTGCGCACGTGCTTGCCGAAGCGCAGGACGACGCCGAGCTCTTCCGACTGCACGCGGAAGAAGCCCGAGGCGAGCCAGATCGCGACGATGAACAGCACGATGACGGTGATGCCGATGCCGCTGAAATAACCGCCAGGCAAAAGCTGCTGGAGCCGGTCCTGGCCGCGTCGCAGAAGGTCTTCCAGATCCGGCGGCCTCGGCCCGACCGGTTGCGGACCTGTGCCCCATGGCCCTTTCGAGCCCGAGCCCCACGGGCCACCGCCCTGATTCTTCCACGGCATTCGACAGTCTCCTCGGCAGGGTCTGGAATTGCCCCCACCCGCTTTGTCCGGTTCGGCTTTATAGGGGACGCTTTGCCCCCTTACAACGCACGCCTGACCGCCTCCGAGCTATGCCGCGCTGGGGAAATGTCAATGTAAACATTGGTAAAAGCGGTTAATGTTGCGGCCGCCGACGATATGTCACATACGAGAAATCGGCGCTGTCGTCGCCTGCCGCCGAATGCCGGACGCGCGCGACCTCCTCCCAGTCTGCCTTGTTGATCTCGAAAACAGTGTCGCCCTCCGGCTGCGCATGCACTTCCGTGACTTCGAGGCGGTCGGCGCGGTCGAGCCATTGCCGGTAGATCTCGGCGCCGCCGATCACGGCAATCTCGGAGACAGAGCGCCGCTGGGCGTCGCCGCGCGCGATTGCATGGGCATCCGCCGCGGATGTGGTCACGACGGCGCCAGCCGCACGGAAGCTCGCATCGCGGGTGATGACGATGTTGGTGCGACCCGGCAGCGGCCGGGGCAGCGACTCGAAGGTCTTGCGGCCCATCACCACGGGCTTGCCGATGGTCAGCGCCTTGAAACGCTGCATGTCGGATTTCAGCCGCCACGGAATCGCGTTGCCGGCGCCGATGACGCCGTTCTCGGCGATGGCAACGACGAAGATGATCTCCATCAGGGAGCCTTCCCTGCAAGCCGCGTCAAGGCATCACCGGTGACGCGGCACAGCGTCCAGTCATCCATCATGACGGCGCCGAGCGACTTGTAGAATGCGATCGACGGCGCGTTCCAGTCCAGCACCGTCCATTGTAGGCGCGACCAACCATTCTCGACGCATTCCTTCCCGAGATAATTAAGCAGCGCCTTGCCGATGCCCTTGCCGCGATGCGACGGCCGCACATAGAGGTCCTCGAGATAGATTCCGTGCCGGCCGCTGAAGGTGGAGAAATTCACGAACCATACCGCGAAGCCGACCGCTTCGCCGCTCCATTCGGTGATCGCGCAGAAAAGTCGCGGGTTCGCACCGAACAGCGCTTCCGCAATCATGGCCTCGGTCGCTTCGACCTCATGCGTGAGCTTCTCGTACTCGGCAAGCTCGCGGATGAAGGAGAGAACGAGCCCGGCCTCGCCGGGTCGCGCGCGGCGGATGTTGAGCGACATTGGCTAAAGCGCAACGGTTTCGGGTTGAATCATCATCGCGCTTTCTTTTTCGCGCATGATCTGTTCGGAAAACCGCGGCACACTTTTCCGGATCATGCGCTAAACGGCGACTTCCGCCTTGATGTGCGGATGCGGATCGTAGCCGACGAGTTCGAAATCCTCAAAGCGGAAGGAGAAGATGTCCTTCACGTCCGGATTGATCCGCATCACCGGCAGCGGACGCGGCGTCCGCGTCAATTGCAGCCGCGCCTGCTCCAGATGATTGGAATAGAGATGCGTGTCGCCGAGCGAGTGCACGAAGTCGCCGGGCTTCAGGCCCGTGACCTGCGCGACCATCATCGTGAGCAGCGCGTAGGAAGCAATGTTGAAGGGTACGCCGAGGAAGACGTCGGCCGAGCGCTGATAGAGCTGGCACGACAATTTGCCGTTCGCGACATAGAACTGGAACAGCAGGTGGCAGGGCGGCAGCGACATCTTCTCAACGTCGGCTGGGTTCCAGGCGGTGACGATCAGCCGGCGCGAGTCCGGGTTCTTCCTGATCATGTCGATGACATTGGCGATCTGGTCGATGCTGCGCCCGTCGGCCGTGGGCCAGGAGCGCCATTGATGGCCGTAGACCGGCCCTAGATCGCCGTTGGCATCGGCCCATTCGTCCCAGATGGTGACGCCGTTGTCGCGCAGATATTTGATGTTGGTGTCGCCCTTCAGGAACCACAACAGCTCATGCACGATCGCCTTCAGCGGCAACCGCTTGGTGGTCAGCATCGGAAAGCCGGCCGCAAGGTTGAAGCGCATCTGATGGCCGAACACCGACAGCGTGCCGGTGCCGGTCCGATCGCGCTTCTCGGCGCCGTCTGAAAGAATCCGCTCGAGCAGGTCCTGATACTGGTGCATGTGCGTGCGCTATGGGCCTTCTGGGAGGCCGGCGAACTTAGCGGCCGGCCCCGTGCTGCGACAGCAGCGATTCGCTGCCTCGCACAGATTATACCCGGAAAAGTGAGCGTTCCGCCGGCAAACGACAAGGGGCGGAACTTGCACCCCGCCCCTGCCCTACCCTGTTGATAATACTGGCAAGTTGGTAACGCCGGCCTCAGTTCTCCGATTCCGTAAAGACCTCGTCGCGCTTGGCGCGCAACACCGGCAGAACCGTGAGCACCAGGAGGGCGGCTGCGATCGCGAGCAGCACGGCGGAGAGCGGACGCGTCACGAACACGCTCCAGTCGCCGCGCGAGATCAGCAGCGCGCGACGCAGATTCTCTTCCATCAGCGGTCCGAGCACCATCCCGAGCAGCAGCGGTGCCGGTTCGAAATCGTGCTTGATCAGCCAGTAGCCGACGAGGCCGAACACGCCCGCGAGAATGACGTCGACCGGCGCGTTGTTCACCGAGTAGATGCCGATCGCGCAGAAGATCACGATCGAGGGGAACATCAGCCGATAGGGCACGCGCAACAGGCGCACCCAGATGCCGACCAGCGGCAGGTTGATGATGATCAGCATGAGGTTGCCGATCCACATCGAGGCGATCATGCCCCAGACGAGGTCCGGCTGCTTCTGCATCACCTGCGGGCCCGGCACGATGCCGTGAATGGTCATGGCGCCGACCATCAGCGCCATCACCGCGTTCGGCGGGATGCCGAGCGTCAGCAGCGGGATGAAGGAGGTCTGCGCCGCTGCGTTGTTGGCGCTCTCCGGCGAAGCGACGCCTTCGATCGCGCCGCGGCCGAACCGCGACGGATTCTTCGCGATCTTCTTCTCCAGCGTATAGGCGGCAAAGGAGGCGATGACCGCGCCGCCGCCGGGGAGGATGCCGAGGATCGATCCAAGAACGGTGCCGCGCACGATCGCGGGCGCCGAGTCGACCAGGTCTTTCCTTGTCGGCATCAACCCCGTGATCTTCTGCTGCACGAGATCGCGGTTCATCTCAGCGCCGGCATCGAGGTTGCGGATGATCTCGGCAAAGCCGAACACGCCCATCGCCACCGTCGCGAAGCCGAGACCGTCCGCAAGCTCCGGAATGTTGAAGGCCATGCGCGAGGCGCCGGTCTCGATGTCGGAGCCGACCATCGAGAGCAGCAGTCCGAACACGATCATCGCGATCGCTTTCAGCACCGAACCCTTGGCTAGCACCACCGCGAAGATCAGGCCGAGCACCATCAGCGAGAAGTATTCGGCCGGACCGAAGGCCAGCGCGAGCTTGGTCAGGGGCGCGCCGAGAACGGCGATCAGGACCGTCGCAACGCAGCCGGCGAAGAACGAGCCGATCGCCGCAATCGCCAGCGCCGGACCGGCGCGACCCTGCCTGGCCATCTGATGGCCGTCGATCGCCGTGACGACCGAAGTCGCTTCACCGGGAATGTTGACAAGGATCGAGGTGGTCGAGCCGCCATATTGCGCACCATAATAGATGCCGGCGAGCATGATCAGCGCGCCGACCGGTGGCAATCCGAACGTGATCGGCAACAGCATCGCGACGGTTGCGATGGTGCCGATGCCCGGCAGCACGCCCACCAGCGTACCGACGAGCGCACCAATCAGGCACATCAGGAGGTTGATCGGCGAAAACGCGACGGCAAAACCGTGAGCGAGGTTGGCAAAGAGATCGACCATCACGCCCTCACTGGACCAGGAATCGCGGGAACATCGGCATCGGCAATCCCAGGACGTAGGGGAATAGCAGCGCACAGCCGAGCGTCAGGCAGGCGCCGACGATGGCGGCTTCGATCCAGCGTGTCTCGTGCGAGCCGGTCGCCGCGATCAAAAAGCTTAGGAACGCCGTGACTACGAGGCCGAGCGGGCGGATCGCCAGAGCGAAGAAGACAATCGCCGCCATCACGAACAACGGCCCGCGCCACGAATAATGGGAGAGCCCCGCTCCCTCGGTCAGCAGTCCCGTCAGCGCGATGGCCGCAGACAGCACGACCAAGAGCCCGCCGAACATGCGCGGCGCCGTGCCGGCTCCGAAGGAGAAGCCGCGCATGCCCTGCAAGTCACTCGACGCCCACAACGCGAACAGCGCGACCGCCATCAGCACGATGCCGCCGATATAATCCTGCGGCGCGCGGATGGTCATGAAGAGCGTGAGGATTGCGACCGCAAACAGCGGATAGGAGTAGATCAGCGCCAGCAGAACGTCCGAGGACAGCGCCTTCTTGGCATCAGCGCCGAACGTCCCGAGGACCGCGCCGGGCGCCCCAGCCAAAAGCGCGGTCGCATGGCTGATCAGGACGGTCGCCGGGCCGCGCCCGCTCCCCCATCCGAAGATCGTGCCAATCGACCAGATGAATTCGAATATCTGCGGCGCGAGCGCCAGCAGGACGATGCCGATGGCGACCGATGTGTTTCGCGTCGTTGTCGCCGAGTGGCCCATTATGTCGGCCATGCATGTCTCCTCCGCGACCCCGTAAGTCACGAGCCCTGTTGTTCTATTGGATGGAATTGGATCCCCACCAGCATCATTGCCTAGCGATTTTCATTAGACAACGCCAGCAAAACCCAAGACGCCCCCGGCAAGCAACAGCCAGAGCGGATTGACGCGCGACACCGAGGCGAGCACCGCAACGCCCGCCATCAGCAGCGCGGCAATCACGGTGTGCGTGGTGGATTGGGCCAGGATCAGAGCGCTTGCCGCCATCAGGCCGATCGACAGCGGAACCAGCGCAGCCTGGATCATGGCGGGCCAGCGCGATTGGCTGGGACGGTTGAGGAGGCGGCTCACATAGTAGGCAAGCAGGGCGGTCGGAAGGCACATCGCGAGCGTTGCCGCGAGCGCGCCGGGAATGCCGGCGACCGCATAGCCGATCAGCGTGACAATCAGGACGTTCGGTCCGGGCGAGAGCTGCGAGATCGCAAAGGCATCCGCGAACTGCTTGTCGGTCATCCAGTGATGCACGTCCACGGCGATGCGGTGCATCTCGGGCACCGCCGCGGCCGCACCGCCGACCGCGAACAGCGACATCAGGCCGAAAGTCGAGATCAGCGCCCAGATCGGATTCTCGCTGTTCATGCTGCTACCTTCCGTCGCAGGACAACCGTGATGGCGATGCTGGCAGGGATCGCGACCAGCAACACGGCTTGCAGCGGCAGCCGCAGCACGCCGATCGCGACGAACACGGCGGCCATCAGGACGAGGGCGATGGCATCGGCGCGCTTCAACAGCGGTGTCATCATACGAAAGACCACCGCGATCAGCAGCCCGACGGCCGCGCAAGATACCCCGGCAAGAGTGCGGCGCAAAACCTCGAGCTCGCCGAAATGGGCGTAGAGTACGGCGAGAGCCGTCATGATCAGCGTCGGCGGCACCAACAGCCCGGCGAAGGCGGCGACGCCGCCGGCAAGCCCGCGCAGGCGCGAGCCGAACACCATCGACAGGTTGACGATGTTCGGACCGGGGAGGAAGTGGCAGAGGGCGAAGGTCTCGTTGAACTCGTCCGCCGTCATCCAGCGGTGGTCGTCCACGATCGCCCGCCGCGCGAACACCAGGACGCCGCCGAACCCGGCCAGCGACATCCGGGCAAAGGCCATGAACAGGGCGAAGAGGCCCGGTGGGTCGGTCTTGACGGGGATATCCGGCTCTTGAACGGCCGGTGCGGAATCCGAGGACATCGTGGCAGCTTAAGGGGGCCGCTATCCCCGCGCCAAGGCTGGCCATCCGGGCGGCCAGCACCTATCCAAAGGAACTCTCGCCAAACCCCTGTCTTTCCCGATCTTTGCCGCCTATATTGGGGGTGCCGGCTTGCCGGCTATGGAAATAAACGGTCGTCGCAATAAACCATTCGGACCCGGGGGCGGTACCCGGCGCCTCCACCAAAGCCCACCAGCGGGCTACCCGAGAGCGGGCTTTGGCGGGGGCGAAATAGGATCGACGAGGGCGTAAAGGGCGTGCTTTTTCCCGGTATTGTTCCGCCGTTATCGGGCTACTGCAATAGTTGCCAACGACAACTTTGCTCCGGTTGCTCAGGCTGCGTAACGCAGTTTGAAAGACCACTTTAAAGTCCTAGCGGGTTAAGCTCCGCTAGGCGGGGTTCGGAGGCACCTGGCAACAGAAGCCTCCACTTCCATTTTTCTCCCGCCTTTTTTCTCGTGGGCGGGGACTCCTTCTGGCCGGTCGGGCGCGGTACCATTGCGGCCTGGCGAGTCGGCGCGGCACCGGCTCGGGAAATACGACAGGACCGATAGTCAGGATCCATAATGGCGACCGATCATATCCGATACGACGTGCTGGCACGCGACGCATTGCGCGGCGTGCTGCGGAAGGTGCTGAGCGATGCCGCAGCGCACGGATTGCCGGGCGAGCATCACTTCTTCATCACCTTCGTATCGAAGGCGGAGGGCGCAAAGCTGTCGCCGCGGCTGCTCGCGCAATACCCCGACGAGATGACCATCATCCTGCAGCACCAGTTCTGGGATCTGACCGTGCTCGAGGACCGTTTCGAGGTCGGCCTGTCCTTTGGCGGCATCCCGGAGCGGCTGGTGGTGCCGTTCAGTGCGATCAAGAGCTTCCTCGATCCGTCGGTGAAATTCGGCCTCCAGTTCGACACCTCCGATGTCGCGGAAGTGCCGCCCGCGGCACTCCCCGCGGCGCCTGCCCCCTCGGCTGTCGCGGTCCCCGCGCCGGCTGCCGAGAAGGCGGAAGCCGAGGACGAACCCACCGCGCCCAACCAAGGCGGCGCCGAGGTCGTCCGACTGGATCGCTTCCGCAAGAAATGATCGAGTTCGCTGGGCACGAGCGCCCAAGCGCAGCCAAACCACCTATATAGATGAGCTCGAGAAGCCGCGCGCATTCCGCGCGGCAGAATGGATGCGCTCATGGACAAGACGACCCGGCCCTCGCGCCGCTCTGCCACCCGAATCGAGACCGACAGTTTTGGTCCGATCGAGGTCCCTGCCGACCGTTACTGGGGCGCGCAGACTGAACGCTCCCGGCAGAATTTCCGCATCGGGGAAGACCGCATGCCGATCTCGCTCGTGCATGCGCTCGGCATCGTCAAGCTGGCCGCAGCCCAGACCAATCGCGAACTCGGCCTTCTCGACCAGCGCCGGGCGAACGCGATCATCCGCGCCGCGCGCGAGGTGGTCGAGGGCAAGCTCGACGACCACTTTCCGCTGGTGGTGTGGCAGACCGGCTCGGGCACCCAGAGCAACATGAACCTCAACGAGGTGATCGCCAACCGCGCCAACGAGCTCTTGGGCGGCGAGCTCGGCGCCAAGAAGCCGGTGCATCCCAACGACCACGTCAACATGAGCCAGTCGTCGAACGACTCTTTTCCGACCGCGATGCACATCGCGGCCGCCGGCCGGATCACGGCCGATCTCATTCCTGCACTCTCCGAGCTGCTCGTCGCGCTGCACAAGAAGGAGAAGGCGTTCGCTGGGATCGTCAAGATCGGCCGCACGCACACCCAGGATGCGACGCCGCTGACGCTCGGCCAGGAGTTTTCCGGCTATGCCGCACAGGTCGAAAGCGGCATCGCGCGATTGAAGGTCGCGGTAAAGGATCTCTATCCGCTGGCGCAAGGCGGTACCGCGGTCGGCACCGGTCTCAACTCAAAGCCGCGCTTTGCAAGGCTGTTCGCCAAGCAGGTCGCCGGCATCACGAAACTCCCCTTCACCAGCGCCGCCAACAAGTTCGAGGCGCTGGCGTCGAACGACGCCTATGTGCTCGTGCATGGCGCCATCAATTCAGTAGCGACGGGGCTGTTCAAGATCGCCAATGACATCCGCCTGCTGGGATCAGGCCCGCGCTCGGGGCTGGGCGAACTGATCCTTCCCGAGAACGAGCCGGGATCCTCGATCATGCCCGGCAAGGTCAACCCGACCCAGTGCGAGGCGATGACCATGGTGTGCTGCCAGGTGTTCGGCAATCACACCGCGATCACGGTCGCCGGCAGCCAGGGGCATTTCGAGCTCAACGTCTTCAAGCCCGTGCTCGCCTACAACATGCTGCATTCGATCCGGCTGATGGCCGATGCCGCGCGCTCCTTTACCGAGCATTGCGTATCGGGCATCCGCGCCGACGAGAAGCGGATCCGCGAGCTGATGGAGCGCTCCTTGATGCTGGTGACGGCGCTGGCGCCGAAGATCGGCTACGACAACGCGGCCAAGGTGGCGAAAACGGCGCATGCCAACGGCACCACGCTCAAGGAAGAGGCGCTCCGGCTCGGCTTGGTGTCGGCGGACGAGTTCGAGCGGCTGGTCCAGCCCGAAAAGATGACCCATCCCGGCTGATTTCCGAATTTCGATAGGCCTCCGTAAAGATACGGAGGAAAAAACGGCATGAAATATGGGGTCCGGGCAAGGGGATTTGATTACCGTCAATGTTCTGGCCTTGGCGCATGCTAGGCGAGTGTTTGCCCCTGACCGGGCGAAATTGATTGTTTGATGGTACCAGAGGCCGATTGACGAGGATCAAATGGCGATCAAGTGTCATGGAGCGCGGCGCAACGCCTTATTTCCGCATGTTTCACCCCGCCCGCCGAGGATCGAGTGATGGAGACGCGGCATGGGGAACGTCATCAACCTGAACCGCTTCCGGAAGCGCGCCGAGCGGGAAGCCTCGGCGAAGCAGGCGGAGGCCAACCGGACGAAGTTCGGCCGCAGCAAGGCCGAGCGATCGGCGGAGGAGAAGCGCGAGGCCCAAGCGAAGGAGCGCCTGGATCAGCATCGGATCGAGCGCGAGGAACAGCCATGAAATCGCCCGTCGTCAAGCGATCGATCGTCGTCGCCGGCCACAAGACAAGTGTCAGCCTGGAAGAGGCCTTCTGGAATGGCATGAAGGAGATCTCCGGCCTGCGCAACATGACGCTGTCGGAGCTGGTCGGAGAGATCGACGGCAATCGCCAGCAGGGCAACCTGTCGTCCGCGATCCGGCTGTTCGTGCTCGATTACTTCAAGAACCGCGCTGCAGCGGTCCTGCCCGAGCAAAAAGTGCCGGCCCAATAGGCCGGAGCCGTCAGGTAAAGCATCCGCGAGGCCGCACTTTATAATCACTCTAAGGTGCGGTCCCGGCTGCGTGAGCGCGCTTGACCTGTCTCGCTGCCGTTGAAAATACAGGGCATGACCGACGACAACATCACGCTCCCGCAGACATCCACGCACCTGCCCTCGGGTTCGCCTCTGGGGCTGGCCGAACGCGGCTATTCGGGCGTCATCCAGCATCTTTCCGCCAACGGTGCGGGCTCGGCCCTGTCGGACGTCGAGCTGGAAAGCCGCCTGATCGAGCTCGGCTTCGTCGAGGGTGCCAAAGTCGAGATCCTGCACGAGGGCATCGTCGGCCGTGACCCGATTGCGGTTCGCGTCGACAACGTCACCATCGCGGTGCGCCGTCGCGAAGCCATGGCCATCATCGTCGCGTAACGAGCGACCGGACCGCTGACCCAGGCCTTTAATCCCATGGAAGCTCCCCTGCTGCATCTGGCCCTGGTGGGCACGCCGAACAGCGGCAAGACCTCGCTGTTCAATGCGTTGACCGGCAGCCGGCAGAAGGTCGCGAACTATCCCGGCGTCACCGTCGAGCGCAAGGAAGGCTTTTTCGTCACTCCCTTGGGACGCCAGGTCTCGGTTGTCGACCTGCCCGGCACCTATTCGCTGCGCGGCCGCAGCCCGGATGAGGAGATCACCCGCGACATCGTGCTCGGCAAGGCCTCGGGCGAGACGAAGCCCGATCTCGTGCTGTGCGTGGCCGACTCCACCAATCTGCGCCTGACCATCCGCCTCCTGCTCGAGCTCAAGCGCACCGGACGACCGATCGTGCTGGTGCTCAACATGTTCGACATCGCGACCCGCCGCGGCATCACGGTGGACGTGGCGCGGATGGCCGACGCGCTCGGCGTACCCGTGGTCACCTCGATCGCGGTGCGCAAAGGCGGCACCGCCGATCTGCTCAAGCTGACCGACGAGATCTCCGCGCAGGTGAAGCCGCAGCCCCAGGAGAACAACTGGCGGCCGCTCGGCGTCGCCGAACTGCGCGCCACGCAGCGCGAGGCCGACCGGATCATCGCTTCCACCGTCAGCCTGCCTGCTAGCCCCGACACCTGGACCGCGCGGATCGACGCCGTGGTGCTGCATCCCGTCGGCGGCCTCATCGTGCTCGCCCTGATCCTGTTCGTGATGTTCCAGGCGGTGTTCGCCTGGGCGCAGCCGCTGATGGAGCTCTTGTCCTCCTCCTTCGACGCGCTCGGGCAGTTCGTGCACGACACCCTGCCCGCCGGCCTGTTGCAGAGCTTCCTGCAGAACGGCGTGATCTCCGGCGTCGGCAGCGTCATCGTGTTCCTGCCGCAGATCATCATCATCTTCCTGTTCATCCTGCTGCTGGAAGATTTCGGCTACATGGCGCGCGCGGCCTTCCTGATGGACCGCATCATGGGCGGCGCCGGGCTACACGGGCGCGCCTTCATTCCGCTGCTGTCGAGCTTTGCCTGCGCCATTCCCGGCATCATGGCGACACGGGTGATCGACAACCGGCGCGACCGGCTGACCACGATCCTGATCGCGCCGCTGATGACCTGCTCGGCGCGCATTCCCGTCTATACGCTGATCATCTCCGCCTTCATTCCGGCAAAACAGCTCTGGGGCTTCGTCAACCTCCAGGGCTTCGTGATGTTCGGCCTCTACGCCGCAGGCATCATCAGCGCGCTTTTCGTCTCGTTCCTGATCAAGTTCTTCATGCTGCGCGACTATGCGCCGGCACCGTTCATGCTGGAGCTGCCCGACTACAAGATGCCGCGGCCGAAATCGATCGCGATCGGCATCTTCACGCGCGCCAAGATGTTCTTGCAACGCGCCGGCACCACGATCTTCTCGATGATGGTGCTGATCTGGTTCCTGGCTTCGTTCCCACAGCCGCCGGCTGGCGCAGCGGACCCCGCCATCAACTACAGCCTCGCTGCGATCCTCGGCAAGGCGATCGCGCCGCTGCTCGCGCCCGTCGGCTTCAACTGGCAGATCGCGGTGGCGCTGATCCCGGGCATGGCGGCGCGCGAGGTCGCGGTGGCAGCCCTCGGCACCGTCTATGCCATCGAGGGTGGCAAGGAAGCGGCCGAGCAGATCGGCCAGGTGCTGGCGACGAAATGGTCGCTGGCGACCGCCCTGTCGCTGCTCGCCTGGTACATCTTCGCCCCGCAATGCGCCTCGACGCTGGCGGTGATCCGGCGCGAGACCGGAAGCTGGAAATGGATGGCGACCACCTTCGCCTACATGCTGGCGCTCGCTTATGCGGCGAGCCTTGCGACCTACAACATCGCGATGGCGCTGGGCGCGGGGTAGCTCTTCGTGCTCAACGGGCTCGCATTCGCAGAGCCTTCATCCCCAAAACCAAAAATCTCGAAAACAACCCCATGCAAAGTAAGCCGGCGGCGGCCGACGCCCTCCTTTTGATTCGGAAAATCCGTTGACACGTCGGGCAAATCACCGGCACGATGCCATCCTGGGGGGCTTGGCAGCTGCCGCGACGCGGGGAACACAGAAACCCCGTCGGCGTATTGATCGACGATCGGCCGGAACCGTACCGGCCGGACGCACAACTTGGGGAACATTCATCGCGGGGAGACCTGTCGCCAATAGGAACCACCTCCTTCCTCTGCCGTTGGGCGGCGCGGAGGAGAGCCGATGGATCAGGATGAAGACCAGAAGCCGCCACGGGAACGAGAGCGTACGGACCGTACCGAAGACGCGCGCAAAGTCGCGGAAGAATACGCCGAATTGCAGCGTCAGATCGCGGAGAGGCTCCGCAGGAAGATGAACTAAAGCGCGACGAGATTGAATCGTCATCGCGCTCTAGGTTGTTGTCTGCGCATGACCTCCGCGTGGACGCGTCTCGCGTTTATCGCGAGGAGAACCGCTCCACACGTTCCCGGATCATGCTCCGGTCAACGGGCGCGCGAGGCGCGCCAGCTTTCGACGCCATCATTTGGATGACGCTCGTGTTTGCGCAGCTCATCGACGAGACGCTCGAGATAGGGCGGCAGGGGCGACATTTCGCGAGATAGGTCCTGTTGCAACCTGTCGCCCACCTCGTCACAGATCGACCGGGCAGTCTTATGGTCGATGCGGTCCGATATTCGGCTGATCGGTTCCATAACGCGACTTCTTTGATCGGCCCCACGATTAACTCAAGTTACAGGGTGAGAAAATGTTTCGCGTCAACCGATGGGTCACTGGAACGAAGGCCGATTTTGCGGATGTTGGAACCGGCGACGCTCAAACTGGGAAACAGACATCAAGTTGAACCTTGGACTCGTTCACAGGCGATATGAAGTCGCCATGCTATCGCCTTCCGACTTTCCGCCCTTGTGACCAGTCCGCAATCGGCGCTAAACCTTTGCTTATCACCGGCTAAGGCTCTGCCCATAGGCGTCGAGTGGCTGAGAGACCACTTCGCTTCCGCCTATGGCGAGGAGAGCAAGATGGATCGGTCCCGGCAACTTCAACATCTCGAACAAGCTGAGCGCCACCTATTGCGTGGCGAGCAGAGCGTTTCGGACCAAGAGCAGCGTATCGAAGACCTCAAACATCATGGGCATGATACAACTCTGGCCCGCGCACTCCTGGAAACATTCCTCTGCACGCAGATGCAATTTCTCGCGCACCGCGATCAAATCCTCCGAGAACTAGATCGCGCTTGAACTGACTAAAGCGCGATGAGATTGGGCTGAATTTCGATCGGCCCTTATGGTGTTGTCTGAGCATGATCTCCGCGCAAACGCGTTCCGCCTTGGGTCGCGAGGGAAAACCGCTCCACACTGTTCCCGATCATGCGAGCGTCGCGATCGCGCCAAACGCGACTCCAAGCCGCTACAGCATGCATCATCCGGCTTGCATGCAAGGCACTGGGTCGCGCCCGGCTTGCAAGATCAAGGCTCGTCAACCCGGACAGAAACTGGTTCCGCATTGATTTCGATCAATGGTGGGACCCGGTCGCATGTCAGGTCTTCTCATTGTCCTGCAAGGAGAAAGCAAATGACTGGACATGCCAGACTTCTTGGACTGATCGTGAGTGCCGCGCTCCTGACGGCAGCCCCTCTGTCGTTCCGCTATTCACCCACGGAGACGCTATCCGTGTCCATTGATCGCGCCGAAGCGCGCGTTGGGCGGCCGCTGACGCCCATGAGCGTTGCAGGCGTCAACCGCCGAGTGCATCGGCGCGCCTATTACGGTGCGGCGGCGGCGGGAGCTGCAGCCTATGGTGCCTATGGCTATCGCCGGGCTTGTGGCTACTATCCCTATCCGCCCTGCTATTGAGCTTGCGCGAGCCTCGTCGCTTGTCCGCGACGAGCCGCGTCGTTTCTTCCCCATTGTACCGGCCGGCGTGCGGCGTACGCCTTCTTGCGCACGTACGCCGCCCCTGGGCCGCCCAAACAACCTCTCGACCATGACCGCGCCACACGAACTGGCTGATGCCCGTCAGGCGTGATGCGAATTCACTCTCTCACGCATCCTGTGACACAGCTCTTCCAGCTGACGCTGGAGAATTTCGAAGTTCGCAAGCAGCCTGTCGGCTCGTTCGCGATCCGCTGACCCCACGACAAAGTGGTTTCGCAGATTTGTAAGATAGCTCACGCGACTTCGGCCCGTGGCCGCTCTGCGCTCGGCGAATTCAAGCTGCTCGAGATCGTAGCTCAGCGCGTCCTCGGTGGCGATGAGCAGCTTCATGATCGTATCGCGATTTTTCTCGCTGAGATCAGCGCTGTTCAGGAGGCTGAGATAGTGGTCGATGTTGGCCTGGGCGATATACCGGTCCATCCTGTCCATCGCGCCCTCCTTGGGACGCACAATGCTATTCGGTAATATCTGCCGACGCCACCTCTCCGATGAGCGCCCTCACGAGCCATTGAGCTAGATCAATGCCCGGCCGGTTCCCGGCATCAGCGCCGAGGTCCGACCGCGGAGGATCTGGGCGGCGATCAGAGCCTGAGAGCCGAATTGAAGAAATCGAAGGCTCAGGGCATTCTGCTCCCATGGCTTTGACCTTGGCACTTGTGACGACCATCTGCGTCGTTGCGCTAACGGAACGCAGCGTTGAACACCTGCTGTTTGCGATCGCGGCGCTCTTCCTCAACGCGGCTCTGCTGCTGGTTTTCGTTGCCGATTTCGAGAGAGCGATCCTGCTGTCCGGTACGCTGGCAGTCGCAATCGCCGGTGTATCGATCGTGAAGTTCAAACACAGCGCACTCAAACTGATCGTTTCCGATGTGCCGCTCGCGTTTGCAGGCACGGTCCCGTTCTTCGTGTTGCAATACCCACGCATGATGTTGGGTGTTCTCGCCGCGGGATTCCTGCTCGCTTTCGCTTCCGTCGCGATCCTGGTCTACGCCGCCGGATCTCCGATTTCCGTCGCTTTTCGAATCCCCTTGTTCTGCCTTGCGCTCATCGGCTTCGCGAAGGTCTCCGCCATCAAGGGAGCCACGTCCTTGCGGCTGACGCTGACGCAAGGCCGGTGCTTTTATTCCACCTTCATGGCCTCGCTCGTCGACCCCGCGTCCTGGCGACAGTTCAATGGGCTGGCTCTGAGCGATATCGCAAACGAACCGCTGCCGCTGAAGGAAGCGGTGCCTGCGCGCTCCAGCGACCGTCCAGACATTATCGTCATCCAGCACGAGTCGGTCTTCGACCCGCGCATGTTCGGGCTGCCGATCGAGCCGGTCCTCGAAGCGTTCCTGTCTCCTGCAGAAGGGGAGTCCGGGTGCCTCAACGTGGACATCTACGGTGGCGGCTCGTGGCAGTCCGAATTCAGCCTGCTGACCGGTCTTTCAAGTGCCAGTTTCGGTTCGGGCGCCTACTACCTCTTCAGGAAAGGCGCCGGCCGGTTCCACAGCAGCCTGCCGCGCTCGTTGGCCTCGCTCGGTTACAAGACGACACTCACATCGAGCTGTCGCCGCAACTTTCTCGACTATGATGAATTTTACAGCTCGATCGGCATCGACGAACGCATTTTCATCGACGACTTTCCGCTGCCCTTTGACATCAGGCGTTTCGAGGCGACGAATTCCGATGCAACATTTCTACAGGCGGTGATCGACGCTCATACCAAAAGGGTTACCAACGACCAGTCACCTCAATTTCTTTATGTGCTGACCAACTTCAATCACGGTCCGCATAATCGGCGGCTTGTGCCGCCCGGACAGCTTGAGCGGGAGCGCGCCTTTGCATTGGCGAGCCTTCCCGACGCCGGATACGCTGAATATTACGCGCGACTCGTGGAGACCGCCTCGACCTGGCAAAAGCTCAGGGAGAAGCTGGCAAGCAGTTTTCCGGGGCGCCCTGTTCTCGTGGTGCACTATGGGGACCATCAACCCGTGCTAACGAGACGGATCGATCGGCACCTGGAAGGCCCGGGAGACGGCCGGAGTCCGTTTCGTACATTTTACGCGATCGAGGCTTTGAACATCCCTCACTTTGAGCCTGGACGGGGCGCGGACCTCGATATCGCGTTTCTTGGAACTGTCGCCTTACGACGTGCGGGTCTCCCGCTTGACCCAATATTCGCTACGCGTGCAAGCTTGCTTGACGATTGCGGAGCATCCTACTTTGCATCGGCCTCCGAACGGAAACGCCGATTCCACCGCACGCTCGTGGATCGGGGCCTGATAGACTTGAAACCGCGCGTTCGGCACGCTCGCTAGCCGGGCGCATTTTTCCGTGCTTTGCTCGGCGCCACCATGCAGGAGGTTCATATGGATGACCGAACCAAGCGGCTTGCGCTGGAGCGTCACTGGAATGCGTCGGATGCCGGCGATTTCGACGTCGAGCATGACATCTACCGCGAGGATGCCGTGCTTGATTATCCGCAATCCGGCGAGCGAATCCGTGGCCGGCATAACATCAGGGAGAGCCGGTTCGTGCAGCCGAACAAGAAGCGCTTTGCGGTCCGGCGAATCGTTGGAAGCGGCGATCTCTGGGTGACTGAATTCACGCTCAGCTATGATGATATCCCGTCCTATGCAGTGAGCATCATGGAGTTCCGCGAAGGACTGGTGGCGCACGAGACGCAATATTTCGCCGACCGGTTCGAGCCAGCGCCGTCGCGTGCGCATCTCGTCGCGCGCGTTTGAATGGACGGCGCGCGGCGGTCTGCTTCCATGCAATCCTTCAGCACCGAGAGATTGACCGCCGAGCGGCTGCATGAAGGTCACCTCGCCGACCTGGTCGCACTGCACCTCGACCCCGAGGTGTCCCGCTATCTCGGCGGAGTGCGCTCTCCCGAGGCGACGAAGGCCTATCTCGCAGTCAACATGGCCCATTGGGACCGCCACGGCTTTGGGCTCTGGGCGCTGAGAATGCCGACGGGGGAGTTCGCCGGGCGGGCAGGAATTCGGCATATTCTCGTGGATGACGTCGACGAGACCGAGATCGCCTACACGTTCAAGCGCAGTCTTTGGGGCCAGGGATTGGCGAGCGAGATCGCGAGCGCGCTGACGAGCATCGGACTGGCACGGCTCGAGCTGCCGTCCCTTATCGGCCTGGTTTTCGTCGAGAACCACGCATCCCGTCGCGTGCTGGAGAAATCCAGCTTCAGCCTGGAGCGGCACACGATCTATCGCGGCGAGGACGTCGTGATTTACCGGGCCCAGCAGGTCTAGCCCGTCATCGGACCTGCCCGGTCGCCGCGGCATTCTTGTCGGTCAGAATGCTGATGCTGATCAAGAGAACCCAGACCGGGAACACCACGATGCTCCAGTCGAAATAGTAGCTGCCGATCAGAAGGATCGCCGCGATCACGTATCCGCCAAGCGCCAGCCAGCGCGGCGTGAAACCGGTGTAGACGCCGATCGTCGACGTCGTGATCATGAAAACGGATGCTGTCTTCACCACGTAGATGTTGATCATGCCGTAGGCCAGCGCGCGTCCGAAATGGAACGTCGCCGAATTGACCAGGACCTCGGGGGCGGCGTGAAACGCGAGGATGATCGCCCCCACGACGGCCGCTGCTGCAAACAGCATCGCCAGGAGCAGAAGGCCGCTGCCAAGAAATACGGTTGCGAAGAACTGGTCCTCGCGCTCCCCAAGCTTGTCACGGAGCGCACCGACGAACCAGAGAAAGGCTATTCCAGCAAAGGGCACCAGATTCAACGCGATCAAAACGTTGGTAGCTCCGGTATGCAGCCAGGCGCCCGTTTCCAGGGGATCTCGCGGCACCGAATGCCGCATCAGCACAAACACTGCAAAGAGCAGGATCGAGAACACGACACCGGCGATCGCGGCGGCTCTCGGGGTTCGCAAATGGGCGTGCATCACGCCTGCCCTGTCAGCGGAATCGCGCATAGCAGAACTCCCTCAGATGGCCGGCGAAGATGACGCGAAATCCCGGTGGCACGATATGGCCGGCACTTGCTGCGAGGAGACGTCACGCAAGAACCGATGCGACCTTGATCCGGCCTGTTCTCCTCGATTTGGCAAACAACTCGAAGTCCCGTTCGGTCTGCCCGGCATAGCCGATCGCAAATTTGCCGATCGCGTCATCTAGTGCATCGCTCTTGCCGCAATAACCTGCGATCGTCGCGGCATCGCCTGACTTGGCGTGCGCCAGTGCCAGGGCCCAGCCGCACATGCCGCAATAGTCGGGCAGCGACTCCAGATCCTCGAGTGCGGCCCCACCCTTCAGTTCCGAAAGCTGCCGAACGTAGAAATCCCGTCCATCGGCCCGTCCCCAGCCGAGGAAGATGTCGGGCGATCCCTGCATCAGTCGCTGGCCGACCACCACCCTGCGCCCCTGGTGCTCGAAGGGCAGCTTGATCCCGACATGGGACGCAAGCACGGAGCGTTGTGCTTCCTTGATCTGGAGAAAGAGCGGGTCGCTCTCGTCGACACCCTGAAGCAAAAGTACCCAGCACCGCGTGCCGACGCTTCCGATCCCGACCACCTTGCGCGCGAAATCGACCAGTTGGTAACGCGACAGCAGCAGCCTCCGATCGTAAGTCATGGAATCGATGTAGGCCTGGAGAAGACGGTCCAGGAACACCCGCGCGGGCGTACCGGATGAGCTCCGCGTCGTGCGCTCGATCAGGGGAATGTGCTCGATGAAGCGGTGCTTGCCGTTCACTTGCTCGGTCAGCTTTTCGAGCGGCCGGATGTGTCGCACCTTGTCGATGACGTCGAGGGCTATACGGCGCATCCTGGACGGCAGGCCGTCAAGAATGGCGCGCTCGTCGATCCGATCATACCAGACTTCCAGATAGCCCATTTCAGCGTAGCGAAAGATGCGCTCACGATAAATGGCGACACATTCGCGGGCGGCCTGTTCGCATTTCACTCTGTCACCGCCGAGGCATTGCGCCGCCACCGCCGCGCTCGCTGCCAGCCGCTTGAGGTCCCATTCCCACGGAGCCACATAGACTTCATCGTAGTCGTTGATTGCAAAGATGAGATTACGTTCGGCCGAAGCATAGACGCCGAAGTTCTTGACGTGCGCGTCACCGCATCCAACCACGGCAGTGCCTGAGATCGGCAGGCCCGCCAGATCGCTCGCCATGATGGCCGCAGCTCCGCGAAAGAATGCAAAGGGATTTTCGAGCATGCGGCCGTATTTGATCGGCAGGAGCTCCTTGACCCGGCCGGCATCCTGCTGCGCCAGAATGTCGACGGGATCCGCGCGCCTCGCTGCTGGCTCGAAGTTAGCCTGCGCCGAGCGGGGAACCTGTTTTCGCAACGCCTTGCCCGCCGCCAGGCGCTCTCTGACGGACGGCCGCTTCAGCAGGAAGCTGTCGATCAGGGCACGATCGCCATGCGCCTCGATCATGCGGTAGAATGTGGACGGCGGCTGCAGATTGGCCACTCTCATGATTGGCTCCCGGAGCTGCGACCGCTGCAGGGGAAATCACCGGCGCGCTGGTGCCAGGCGCGCACGCCGTCCGTGATGCGCTCATAGAATCCGTCCGGCCCTACGGCCGCTTCTATGCCGGCGCGCCGCATGTCCTCGCGAATGGGATCACGAACGCGGACGAATGCCACGCCGATCCCCTTCTTCTGCAGCTCCCGGACCAGCCGCAGCAGCTCATCACCTCCGGTGATATCCATGAAATCCACCGAGGCGAGATCGAAGAGCACGCGTTTTACCGGCGGCGGCGCCGCGATCGAGGCGCGCAGCCCGGCGCCGATGTGACCAACGCTCGCGAAGAAGAGGTCGCCGCCGACGCGCCAGATCAGGAGCCCTGGAAACGTGATTGCTTCCGGATGAACCCGGACATCACGGTAGGCTTCCGTGCCTGGCAGTTGTCCCAGCGCGGCGCCCTTGGGACGGCTGGCCAGATAGATCAACCTCAGGAGCGACAGCACGACTCCGATCGCGATGCCCTGCAACACGCCCAACGTCAGTTCGCCCGTGATGACGATAAGCGCGACCGCAAACGACCAGCGGCTGCGGACCAACACGTCATGCAGGTAGGTCGGCTTTGTGAGGTGCAGCATCGCCGCAATGACAATGGCTGCCAGCGCCGGCTCGGGCATGTTTCGGAATAACGGTGTCAGCAGGATCAGGGTCAGGAAGCAGAATACCGCGGCGATCAGGTTGGCGATCTGGCTGCGCGCGCCAGCCGCCATGGCCACCGACGTCTTCGAAAGGCTGCCGACAACGAGAAATCCTCCGAACAGGCCGGTCAGGATGTTTGCAGGCCCATGAGCGATCAGCTCCTGGTTCGGATCGATATCGTTTCCATCCTGCAGGGCCGCCGCTTTCGCGGCGCCCAAAGCCTCGGCATAGCCAACCAGGACGATCGCAAGCGCGCCCGGCGCGAGTTCGCGCAGGACCGGACCGTCCAGGTTTGGCATTGTGAACCCTGGCAGGCCGGAGGGGATATGGCCGGCGACGTGTACGCCAACGGCCTCTCCTCCGAGCAGTCCGACCAGGATCGTTGCCAAGGACATGACCACGAGCGCCGCCGGAATGCTCGGCGCCCAATGACGGAGCAACAACATCGCCGCGAGGCACAACAGTCCGGTCAGGGCCGGCGCGAGCGAAACTTCCGCGAGATGCTGCAGGACGTGCCAGAGCTTTTCGAAGAAATTGCCGGACACGCCGCTGATCCCGAGCAGATGAGGCACCTGGCCGATGATGGTCACGTAGACCAGGCCTTCGATGAAGCCGCGCATGACAGGCGTAGGGATAAAGCTCGCGACCCATCCCATGCGCGCGATGCCGAAGAACAGGAAGAGGACCCCGATCATGACGGCCAGGGTGGACGTAAGGGAATTGAACTCGGTCGTGCCGTGCGCCGCGACGGCGCCGACCGTCAATGCAGAGATCAGGCCGGTCGCGGTATCCGGTCCGACAACGAGCTGGCGCGACGTGCCAAACAGCGCATAGGCGAGCAACGCCGGTACGATCGTATAGAGCCCCATGATCGGCGGTACGCCGACGATCCCGGCGTAAGCCATTCCTTCGGGCACCATCACTGCCCAGAGCGCGACACCTGCAAGCGCGTCCGGCACCAGCCATTCGCGCCGATAGCCCGGTATCCAATCGAGCATCGGAAGCAGTCTGTGAGGCACCGAGACGAGGCCGGAAATCGCCATGATCCAACTGTCCGCGGACGGAAGCAGTCATTGCATGTGGTTCTCAGCCCAAACCATTGATCAAGATCAACGCCGCCTCTCCGGGATCGCCAGCCGGAGCCAGGGACGATGACAGTGGCGTGCTTGATCGGGGGAGAGATGATGGGTTTCGCTCCATCCACAATCCCTGATTATCGAGAAGGGCGCGTAGCCCGGTGGAGCGTAGCGAAATCCGGGATCTTGTGCCGGCGGATCAGACCGTCCCGGATTGCGCTGCGCTCCATCCGGGCTTCTGGACTGCTCTCTCGACCTACCGAAAATAATCCAGCACGAGGTCGAGGTCGGAGCGGCCGGCGGCGGTGCCGTTGAGGTCGGCGTCGATCACCCGGCGGCAGGCTTCCACCGCGGCATGGTCGCCGAGATCGTTGGCGGCCTCGAGCACGAGCCACGCTGCGTCGACCGAGGCCTTGTCGGGCTTCGCGCCGCCGGCGTCGGTGCTCAGCGACTTGTTGAGTTTCTTGCGAGCTGCGGTGCCGAATTGAGGCAACATGGCAAATACTCCCCTCTCGATTTCCCGATGGCGCTCAGTGCATCTGGAGTTCGGCGCGGCCTGCCGTCGGATCGGCGGCGGTGCTGTTCTTGCGCGACTGGTAGAATTTCAGGATGCTGCGTGACGTCTCGATCTTGAGGCGGCCGAACTCGCGCTCGTTGTCCTTGAGATCGCGCGCAGTGATCAGATGATCCTTGGCGCCGAGGAACAACAGCGACATCGTCGTGTCCCACGAGAAATTCAGCGCCTTGCACAGCACGAGCAGCATCTCGCGATTGCGGTCCATCAGCGCCCGCTCGATCACGTCGACCGGCAGCGCCGAGAGCAGCGACAGGCCGATCTGCACCTCGTCGAAACGGTGCTGGCGCGCATAGTTCGAGATCGAATCCTGGTTGAGGTTGCCCTGGCGGTGCTGCGTCGTCACCACGCGCTTGGCGACGAAATAGGTCCGCGACGACGGCCCGAATTTCGATTGCAGGTCGCCGGTGACGTCGGTCACCGAGCTCTGGATCTGAGACATCATCTCCGGCCGCTCGCTCGCGAGCCGGCGGCGGACGTCCTCCGACGCTTTCGCAATGAGCTGCTGGAAGATGTGCCGCGGCACGTCCTTGCGCAGGCCGAGCTGCTCGGCGAGGATCGAATCGCCGTCGGCGCGCCTCACCATGTGCAGCAGGCTGGAGCCCGAGAAGCGTGCGCCCTCATTCCTGGCGACCGAGGTCACGACCTCCTGGTTGCCACGCTTGACCAGCACGTCGGTCACGGCCTCGCCGATCGACTTGCGCTGAGAGATCGCCAGAAGGTGATCCTGCCCCTTGCTCAGGGCATTCTCGATCAGCGTTTTCTCGTCGAGCCGGTCGGACTCGCGCAGCACGGGGCCGGCGACCGCGATCTCGTCGTCGAAGGCGAGCTGATGCAGCACGTTGAGCGGGGCGTGGTCGCAGGCGACCATCAGGTCGGAGAGCTGCGCCCGCGCCGCCACCTCGATCTCGTCCGCGAGCTTGCCGATCACCTCGCCGAACATGCTGATCTCGTCGGCACTGTAGCGGCCGGTCATCAACAGGTCGGTCGCATGCCACAATGCACGTGCACGGCTTTCGTCGGTGCCGCGCGCGATCGCGTCGTCCAGATCCTGCAGAAGCGATTTCGCTTCGTTCATGGCGAATGTCCCCAGTTCTTGGCGGGCCGTCCTGTCCGCTTTGGCAGGACGCCGAATTCCTCTGGGAACCACGCTAGCGGTCAAACGCGAGAATTCGGTAAAATCGGCAAATCAGTTTTTCCGAGCAAAATTCGCTAAAGTTTACGCGAATGGCTTTACGCCCGCGCAACGCCCCACGCCTGCGCCAGCATGCGAGTTTTACGGATTGGACTGCGGCACCAGGACCAGCGGCGGCTTCGGCTTGGGCCTTGGCGGCGGAGGACCGGGCGCGGGCCTGACCTCGATCGGCGGCGGCAGCGGCGCCACCTGCTGGCTCGCGATCGGCGGGCTTGAAATCGAAGGGCCCGAAGGACCCGGTGCAGCCAGTGACGAGCGCGGTGTCGGCGCGGCCTTGGGCTCGACTTTAGCCTTGGGCTGGGCGCGTCGAGGATCGCGGCCGGGCATCGGCACGTCGACCGGCGGCGGCTCGGGCGCTGCGTCAGGTGACACGAGTCGCGGCAGTGCCGCGGTCGCCGGCGGCGGCTCGCCGCGCTCGATCGCGTCGAGGCGCCGCGTCTCGCGGTCGATCGTCCGCACCGCCAGCCACGAGGACAGCGGCGTGAGATCGACGGTACGGTTGAGCTTGTCCGGCGGGCCCGCCGCGAACACTTGGATTTCCGGAGGCGCGCCGGAGAGGCCGGTCATGATCGGCGTCAGGCTGGCGCGGATGTCGGCCTGGTCGGCGGGAATGTCATAGCCGCCGGAGACGATGGCGCGGGCGTTCTTTGCCTCTAGCGTGGTCGCGCCGACGCGCAGGCGGCCGTCGCGGATCGTGAACGGGATCTGCGCCGAGCCGATCCTCAGCGGGCCTGCCGACAGCGCAGACTCGACGAGCTGCCTGAGCCTTGAGTCGTCGGCGACCTGGCCGCCATCGCTGGCGCGGATCGCGAGCTCGAAGGCGCGCGGATCGAGCCCGGCAAGCTCGGCCGACTCCAGCGTCACGGTGCCGTTGCCGGCGAGCGCGCCGGTCAGCGCCGCAATGCTGCGGCCCTGGGCCGACAGCGCCATCTGCACCGAGGCGCGGCCCTTCGGCATCGTGAGATTGCGATAGCGCAGCACCGTCGCATCGACATTGGCAAGCTGGATGCGCGCGTTCAGCGACAGCCCGTTGGGACTGTCACGTGCATCGATGCTTGCGGTCATCTCGCCGCCGCCGATGCCGCCTTTCAGGGAATCCAGTGCCAGCGACTGGCCGTCATTGCGGATCGCGCCGCTGAAGGGCCGCATCTCGACGCCACCGGGCAGACCGCCGCGCAGGGCCTGGAAGACAATGCGGCCGCGCCAGCCGTTGAGAAGCCCCGCCGCGAGCGGCTGGTCTGCGTCGCGCCCGGTCGCCCCGATGGCCACCGCCAGGGCCGGCACGAGATCGAGCGTATCGAGCCCGACCTCGCCATCGATGGTTTTCTCCGGGTCCAGCGTCATCGCGAGACGACCCCGCAAGTGCGAGCCCGAGGCGGCGCTGTCGAGATCATCGAAGATCAGCCTGTTGCCGGACAAGGTCACGCGCGAGGACAGATTGACGTTTTGTGCTGACTTCTCGCCCGCACCGATCCCGAACAGCGGCGCGAGGTTGGCGTTGCGCACGCGCAAGTTCACGCTGGCCTTCGGATCGGGCAAGGACAATTCGACGCTGCCCTGCGCGTCCGCATCCAGTCCGCCTCCCGCGATCTTCGCGTTGAGCTGAAGCGGCCGGCCCCAGACGCCGCTCACCTTGCCTTCTGCCTGCGAAGCCCCCTCGCCCGCCGCGACCACGCGGTCGAGGCCGAACAGCGTCAACAGCGAGCTCGCCTGCGGCGCGGAGAGTTTTGATTCCAGCGTGAAGTCGCTGTTGCGCAGCCTGTCGAGGTCGAGCCCGTTGATCGCCGCCACCAACGTCTGCGCTGACAGCGTCGCCGTTCCCTTCAATTGCGGCGCTTCGAGATCGAGCGCGGCGCGCGCATTGGTGCGGTCGGCATGCTCGGCGTTCTTGTCCAGGTTCAGGTCGAGCTTGAGGCGCGCCGGCCCGGGCAGCGCGTCGAGGCGCTCAAAGCGCGCGCCAATCGCCGGCGCGATCGGGTTGATCAGGGCCGTGAGCTGAGAAAGGGAATTGGCCGCCGACTTCAGCGTCAGCCTGCCGGTCGCATGCGCACGATCGAAGCTGCCGCTCGCTTCCGTCGTCACGCCGCTCGCCTGGCCGAACTGCAACTGCTCTAGCGCCAGCGTGGCCGGGCTGTAACCGAATTTGGCGGCGAACGGCCGCAGTTCCTGCCCAGCCGAGATCGCACGGCCGACGTCGAGTGACAGTTTGGCTTCGTCCGGCCATTCGCCTTGCGGCCCGGCAAGGCCGCGCACGAAACTTGCGGCGGCGTCGAGGTCGAGCCGGTCGGCCTTCAGCTCGGCATCAAACCGCGAGCCTTTGTTGGCAGCGGTCTGCGCGAAGGCGATGCGGCCCTCGACCGCGCCACCCTCGATCTCGGCGTTCAGCTTGTCGATCGCGAGATGGTTGGCGGCGACCGTGACGTCGCCGCTCAGGCGCAACGGCTTCGTGCTGCGGCGATTGATCTCGCTGCGGCCCTGAAGCCAGGCCACAAGCGTATCAGGATCGGAGGATTCGATGCTGAGCCGGCCGCTGAAGCTGTCCGATCCTGGCGTTGCGCCGTTGAGCGCGACCTGGGTCATGCCCGGCGCGCGCAGATCGAGCCGCTGGAAGGTCCAGGACCTGCCGTCGGTCTGCAACTCCGCGGCGATGTTTTGCAGCGGCCGGCCGCCGAGCATGATCTGCTCGGAACTGAACGAGATCTGCGCCGGGATTGGCGCCTGCGGAATCGCGGCGAGCCCTGCGCGCAGCGCCGGCAGGATGCGTAGCGGCTCGGTATTGTCCTTGGCCGCGAGCTTGTCGGCATCGAGCTGCCGCGCCGACAAATTCGCGCGCAGCAGGGGTGCGGCGCCGAATTTGAGGTCGCCGACGCCGGCAACCTTGAGGGCGGTGTCTTCGGGGCCAAAGCTCGCATCGATCTGGTCGAACTTTGCGAGCGACGGATCGGCCTTGAGCCTCGTCGTGAGCTTCCACGGCGTCGGCGCGGGGGCTGCCGGCCTGTCCTTCGACGTTTCCTTCGACGTTTCCTTGGGCGGAGGCACGGCCAGCGTGAGCGCGCCGTCGAATTTCGGCAGCCGGCCGTCAAAGGCCAGCACGCCTTCGAGATCGGCCAGGATCGCGCGCTCGCCGGGATCGATATTGATGTGGAGACGGGTGGCGGTGCCGTCGGGGCTCGGCCCGGAGGAGATTCGGAACGGGTAGCGCGTGCCGGACAGGGTGACGTTGCCATCGCCCCGCACCGAGCCCGCAAGCGAGCGGACGTCGCCGGCGAACGCGATGTCGCTGAGCTCCAGCGTCGAGCGGCTGGCGGCATCATGAAGCGCGATGCGGCCCGTGAGATTCAGCCGCTCGATCGCCAGCGAGGCGAAGTTGAAGGTGCCGCTCGCCGTGGACGGCAGGTCGACCCGGCCCTTGGCATCGAGGCCGAGGTCGGCCGCCATGCCGTTGACCGTGAGCTCGGTGGCCCGCCACTCGCCGCGCATCAGCGAAGAGAGGCTGAACTCGACGTCGAGCTTGTCGGCGCGCAGCTTGCCGAGGTCGTTGTTGCCGCCGAAGGTGACCGAGCGCAGCCGCAGCGTCGGCGCCGGCAACAGCCGCGCATCGAGCTGGCCGGCCACCCGCACCGGGACACCGATGATCCGGCTCGCCTCCGCCTCGAACTGGGGCCGGAACTGGTTCCAGTCGATGAAGTAAGGCCCGATCAGCGCGGCCAGCAGCGCAATGATGAAGGCAATCGCCAATCCGAGCAGCGTCGTCTGCACGGGTCTCCCCTCGGCCAAAACCGGCACCCGGGCCAAACCCAAGCCTACGTCTAAGCCAAATCGAAGCCTAAGCCGCGCCGGAACTGCCCCTTATATAGGGGCAAGTGTGGCAATGTCACAGCGACTGTTGCGCGCGGAGGTTAACGCTGGTGCTCAATCAGACCCTCATGGTGAGGAGGCGCGCTAAGCGCCATCTCGAACCGTAGAGGCCCCGCTCCCGCCCGCGGCCATCCTTCGAGACGCCCGCCTTAGGCGGGCTCCTCAGGATGAGGAGGGGGCTCCCAGAAACAGCAGTGAGGGCTATCACCAGCTCGCCGGCAGCCGCTTCAGACCGCGCAGGACGAAGGTCGGCCGCCATTCGGGGTTTTGGACATCGTCGATCCGCAAGTCCGGCAGCCGCCTGAGCAGGGTGTTGATGGCGATCTCGGCCTCGATGCGCGCCAATTGGGCGCCCAGGCAGAAATGGATGCCGCCACCGAACGACACCGGCTTGACGTTGTCTCTGAGGATGTCGAGGCGTTCGGGGCTATCGGGATAGACAGCCGGATCGCGGTTGGCCGAGCCCAGGAGGCACAGCACGCTCTCGCCCTTGGGGATTCGCTTGCCGCCGAGATCGTGGATATCCCCCAGCGTGACGCGCCCGGTCATCTGCACCGAGGAATCATAGCGCAGGAACTCCTCGATCGCGTTGGTGATCAGCTCCGGCCGCGATCTCAGCAGTGCGAGCTGGTCCGGATTGCGGTGCAGGGCCAACAAGCCGTTGCCGATGAGATTGACGGTGGTCTCGTGACCGGCCACGAACAGCAACATGATGTTCGCGGTCAATTCCTCGTTGGTGAGCTTGTTGCCGTCTTCCTCGGCCAGCACCAGCTGGGTCGTGAGGTCGTCTCCCGGATTGCGGCGACGCAGCTCGAACAATTGGTGGAAATACATCTGCGCCATCAGGTTGCGTGCGTTGCCCTGCTTGATCTCGTCCGGCGTCATGGGAACAGGATCCAGGATTCGCACACCATCGCTCGAACCCTTGTGGAACCCCTCGCGGTGCTCTTCCGGGATGCCAAGCATGTCGCAGATGATCGTGACCGGCAGACGGAAGGCGAAATCCCCGATCAGGTCCATCTGACCGCGATCGATCATCGCATCGAGCGTCTGATCGACGATTTCCTGGATACGCGGCCGCATGTCTTCCACGCGCCGCGCGGTGAAGGCCTTGACCACGAGACCGCGCAACCGGGTGTGATCCGGCGGATCGGCCTGGAGCATCGTGTGACCCAAATTCCGGAAGACCGGCTCCTCCATGATCTCAGGACCGTAGCGGCGCCTCGAGCGCTCAGCGAAATCCTTCCCGAAGCGCTTGTCGCGCAGCACGAGGCTCACCTCGGCATGACGGCTGGCGACGAACGAGCCGAATGGGGTCAGATGCATCGGATCGACCGCGCGCAGCCGCTCGTAATGGGGATAGGGATCCCTGATGAAGTCGGGGGCCAGTGGATTGAACAGCGGATCGGTTGCTGCCGGCTGCGCATGCTCGTTCATGGTGACCTCAAATCGTTCGCCGCATGACATCGAACACGCCGCGGGGCCGGAAAACGTGCGGCGTGACCATCTAGATCCCGCAACTCAATACATTATTGTATCGAGTTGCAATGCAGTGTGCAGTCTTCTTCGATCTGGAGGGCACGCTCCATGATCGTACAGCCAGTGTTGAAGTCTTCATCCTTTCCCAGGCACGGCGAGTCCTGGCTATGCGAGAAGCCGACGCCTGCCGGTTCGCAGAACGTTTCATTCAACTCGAAGAGCGCGGTAGAGTCTGGAAGGATCAGGTCTACCAAGCCTTGAGCCAGGAGTTTCCGCAAGCACGTCACGCCTGCGACAACCTTCTCAGCGATTATCTGCTCTCATTTCCCAAACAGTGTCGTCTGCGGCAGGGAGCGGCTGACCTCTTGCGTGATCTTCGGCATAACGCCTTCAAACTCGGCATTGTCACCAACGGCCGCTCAGACATGCAGCTCGCTGCGCCCTGGCATCGACGCCTTCTGCAACCATGGCGGCATGTGACTAGTCGGAGCCTTCGTCAGGAATGTTCAATACCGTGCCACACGCCTTGCAATGCACGGCATCGATATCATGGCGCTGCAGGCCGCAGACCGGACACGGAAACCGCACCTTCGCCGGCGCCAACAGGGCCTTGGCGAGATTCAGGAAAAGCGTCACGCCGAAGATCATTATGACAACGGTTATCAGGCGACCAGTCGTTCCCGGCAGGGTGATGTCGCCGAAGCCGGTCGTGGTCAGCGCCGTGACCGTGAAGTAGAGCGCATCGGCGTAATTGGCGATCTGTTTATTGTGAGATTCTTGAGTCTCGTAGACAACGCCCGTCATCACGAAGATAAATACGGCGAGCTTTGCCACGGCAAAGACAACTTCCTCATTTTGCCGAAAGAAGGAGCTGTCGGTGCGAAGCCGCGCCACCATCCGAACGTCGCGGAGCAATCGCAATGTTCGAAGCGTGCGCAGGAAGCCGCCAGCTTCTCCGGCAAGCGGCGCAAGAAATGAAATGATCACGACGATATCCGTCCATGTCGACAGACGGACGAACTCCTGCAGCGGATGTCGGCTGATAATCAAACGCGCCGAGAAATCCGCAAGGATCAGGACACCGAACACCAGGTCGAGCGATTCAATGGCTCGGCTGCGAGGCAGGAACGATGTCACGATGATAAACAAGACCGTGACGGCATCGAGCAGGAGCAAGGCGTACCTGAACCGCACGCCGACGGAAGATTCGCCCTCATATAGTTGCCGAATCCCGGTCTTCAGTAGCTCAAATGGGCTGGCGACAGAGTCGAGCAACCCGTGTTTATCCGGGGTTTGAGGAAGCGCCATGGCCGATCAGATCAAACAGCCAGCTCGACGCTTCCCGGCAAAGAATCCGCATATCACCAGCAGGATGACCGCTCCGACAACGGGTTCAGTGCTTGCGGGCATGATGATCTTCGCAACGACGCCCGCCAGACATCCAACAATGATGGTCCATACGATGCTCATCCTGTTGTTTCCCTATGCGGTGATCAGGCGTCCCGAGGAGGCAAACGACCATCCGGCGTATATTTATCGACGGCTGTCGGCAGCTCCCGCGAAAGTCGGGCAAGGAGTTCTTCCTGCGACAGTCCGGTCTGCTTTACCAGCGTCGCCAAAACATCCTGACCTATCGCTTGCTTGAGCTCAGGAGGCGCTATTTCCTTGTTTTGGCCCGGCCCCACCCATGACTCGGCAGCTTCGCCCTGTCCGTTTTTCGTGAATTGATCGAACAATTCGTTGAGCCCGCCACCAAGAAGACTTCCGGCGCCTCCGCCGCCCAGCAGACCGCCGAAGACACTCGACAAATCGCCTTGCGCCTGCGGCTGTCCGCCGCCGGGCTTGGACGAGGCGCCCGTCGCGTTGTTGAACATTTCCATCAGCTTGTCCCGGTTCTGATATCCCGCAAGGGCAAGCATTCCAAGGAGCGCAGTCATCGATGGCATGCCACGGCTCATTTCACCCTCCTTGTGATCGACAGATTTAGCTCATGGATTCTCCAATCCGCGCATCTGAAATCGCCACGGGATTGATCCGGTCGACCGTAGTGGGCCTTTGACAGGCGCGGTCTTGATCTGAATCAATGAAGCGATGTTCTTCGTGCTGTGGCCGTTGCCTGCCCGTTCGGGTCAAAACCGGCAAAGCT
The DNA here is from genome assembly GCF_053572325.1 of Bradyrhizobium sp. UFLA05-112. Taxonomy (NCBI): domain Bacteria; kingdom Pseudomonadati; phylum Pseudomonadota; class Alphaproteobacteria; order Hyphomicrobiales; family Nitrobacteraceae; genus Bradyrhizobium; species Bradyrhizobium sp. UFLA05-112. Next base: position 34,276 of record NZ_JBANBK010000018.1, read on the forward strand.
CAATCGGAGCGGCTACTTTCTACTTGGCCGTCAGAAAGCGACATTGCCTTGATGAGCACACGGCCCGGGCATTGTTGCCGTCAGGCCGTGCGCTTGACTGGCGCGGCATCGGCTTGCGCGCGATCGAGATGGTCGCGCATCGCCCTCGCTCTGTCGGCGCCATGGTCGGTCAGCCAGCGTTCGAACGCGACAGGTGTCAGCGCCGGGGCGTAGAGGAAGCCCTGCACGACGTCGCAGCCGAGCTCGGCCAGCACCTTGCGCTGCGCCTCGGTCTCGACGCCTTCGGCAACCACGGTCATGCCAAGGCCCTGACCAACGCGCACGACAGCGGTCGCGATGGCGAGCGCACCGGCGTCGGCTTCGATATCACGCATGAAACTGCGGTCGATCTTCAGCTCGCGGATCGGCAAATGCGCCAGCCGGCTCAGGCTGGAATAGCCGGTCCCGAAATCGTCCAGCGACAGCCCGACGCCGAGCTCGCGGATCGCCTTCATGGTCTCGAGCGCAACCGCCCGCTCCTGCATGAACGCGCCCTCGGTGATCTCGAGCATCAACGCGTCCGGCGGCAGATCATGCGCTGCGAGGACACTTCCGACATGCTTTGCCAGCACGAGGTTGCGGAAATTGATCGGAGAGAGGTTGACCGATACGCTGGGGATGTCGAGCCCGGCGCGACGCCAGCCTGCCATCTGGCGGCAGGCCTCGCGGATCGACCACAGCCCGATTTGCTCGATCAAGCCGCATTCCTCGGCGAGCGGAATGAACTTGGCCGGCGAAACGTCGCCGAGATCAACGTCATGCCAGCGCGCCAGCGCCTCGACGCCATGGATCGCGCCGTCGGCGGTGCGAATCTGCGGCTGGTAGCGCAGGCTGAGCTTGTCCTCGGCGATGGCGCTGCGCAGCGCCGCGGTGAGAGCGAGGCGCTGCTCGGTCAGCCCGTTCATGTCGGCGCAGAAGAAGCGATGGGTGGAACGTCCCGCCTGCTTGGCGTTGTACATCGCCGCATCGGCCTGCTGCATCAGCGTGTCGATATCGGTGGCGTGATCAGGATAGAGGCTGATGCCGATGCTGGCGGACATCTGCATCTGCCGCGCGCCTAGCCGCAGCGGCTCCGCGAGCGACTGGGTGATCCGGCTCGCGACGCGCGCGGCACTTTCGGCGTCGCGGTTCGGCAACAGGATGACGAATTCGTCGCCGCCGAGCCGGCCGAGCATGTCGCTGGGCTCGATCTGCGCGCGCAGGCGATGCGCCAGCTCGACCAGCAGCTCGTCGCCCGCGGCGTGGCCGAGCGTGTCATTGACGTCCTTGAAATGGTCGAGATCGAGAAACGCCAGCGCGACATGGCTGCCGGGTCGACAATCGTCGATCGCGGCCGTGATCAGGTGGCGCAATTGCACGCGGTTCGGCAGGCCGGTGAGGATGTCGTGATAGGCGAGCCGCGCGATCTCAGCGCGTGCTTCCTTGCGCTCGATTGCGAGCGCGCCGAGATTGACGCAGGCATCGACGATGCGCCGGTGCCAGCGGCTCGGCGCGCGCGGCTCCCTGTAGTAGAAGGCGAAGGTGGCAATGACCCTTCCTTCCTTGGACTTGATCGGCGTCGACCAGCAAGCGCGCAAGCCGATCGACAGCGGCATCGCCTTGTATGGCTGCCAGCGCGGATCTCTGTCGATATCAACCGCGAGCACCGGCTTGCCGTAGTAGGCCGCCGTTCCGCAGGAGCCGACATCGGGTCCGATCGCGACGCCGTCCAGCGCCCGCGAATAGTCCTCGGGAAGGCTGGGACCGCCGAGGGGATGCACGAAACCGGCGGCATCGACATGAAGCAGCGAGCAGACGACATCGGGCGCGATCTCCTCGACGCGCCGGCACAGCCGGTCGGCGATCTCGGTGATCGGGACTTCGTCGGCAAGCGCGCACGTGATCAATTGCTGGAGCGATCGCAACTGCTTGGTTTCGGTGATGTCCTCGATCAGGGCGAAGATATGCTTGACCCGGCCTCTGCGATCGCGGAAGGCATCGATCCTGGCAGCGACCCAGATCTCCTCGCCATCCTTGCTGTAGAGCATCACCTCGGCTTCGCCGCCCCGGCCACCCGCCATCAGCCGTTTGCCGAGCCTTGCAAGCGCCCTGCGGTTGGTGTGGCGTCCGGCCACGAGCTCGCTCACGCGCCGCCCATTGGCCTCGTCGGAGGCATAGCCGAACACAGCGGCGAAGGCCGCGTTGGTGTAGCGGATATTCAGCTCGGTATCGGTGATGATCACCGCGCGATTGGTCTGGTCGGAGACCGCGTTGAGCAGCCCGATCCGCACGCGACGTTCGGCCTCCTCGGTGACGTCGCGAACGAAGACGACATGGTGGGTCGCGCCGTCGGCAGTGATGGTCGAAAGCGAGATGGCCGCCCTGAGCCGCGTGCCGTCGCAACGCACGAGGCTGATCTCGTCGCGGACATCCGTGACCGGGTCGGCCTGCAAGCATTTGAGCGAGAGGACGCGGACGTCGCGTCCGAGCGCGTCCGCCCGCGGGAGCTTCCAGAGCTGCTGCGCAGCCGCGTTGAAATGCGTGATCCGGCGATCGGCATCGACGATGACAACGCCGTCCTCGGCCAGCTCAAGCGCAGCCAGCAGGACTTCCGGAGTTCCGATTGCAGGGCAATCCTCAGCCGACATTGTTGGACTCGGGCGCGTCGCAAGGTGCGACAAGGGCGGCGAGCCTAGCGGTCCGATGGTGTCCAAGTAGTTGGCTCAACCTGGCGTAGGCTCGTCAAGATGAGACATGCTTAAGATTCCGCAAAGACGAGCCGCGGAATTGCGAAGGGAGGCGACTTATCGGGCGCCGGTTCCGGGCTGAAGCTTGTGCAGCCGGCCGGCGACCGCCCTCACCTTGCCCGGCGCCGCCTGCCAGATCGACAGCGCCGACAATCCGCTGACGACCATCGCGATGGCAAAGGCGAGCGTGTAGTCGCCGGCAAGATCATAGAGGATGCCCGTCACCCAGGGCCCGGCCGCGCCGCCCGCAAGCGCGGCCAGCATGATCATGCCGAAGATGCTGCCCTGATTCCTACCCCCGAAAATCTCGAACACCACCGCGCCCATGATCGAGGTCAGCCCGTAGCCGAGCGCACCTTGCGTAAACACCATCAGGTAGACGAGCCAGAGTGAGGCTTCGAATTTCAGGCCGATCAGCGCAGCAAAGCAGATCGCAAAGCCTGCGCAGCTTGTCGCCCAGACCCATTCCCGGCCGATCCGGTCCGAGACATGGCCGAGCAGGATCTGGCCGGGAATGCCGAGCAGGCTGACGGCGCCGAGCGCCCACACTGCGACGCTCGGGCTAAAGCCGATATCCAGCAGGAATTTGGTCTGGTGCACCTGCACCGCGTACCAGATGTACAGGCCGCAGAAATAGCCGAGCGCGATCCACCAGAACCGCGCCGTGCGCAGCGCACTCTTCAGCGTCCATTCGGTACCGGCCCAGACCGGATCGACGATGTTGGAAACAGGCCGTGCCGCGCTCGGCGACAGCGCCGCGTCGCCGTCCGGCCGCAAACCGAGATCCTCAGGCCGCTTGCGGAGCAGCAGGTTGATCGGCGCCAGCGCGATCAACAGCAACAGTCCCATCGCGGTGCAGGCGCTGCGCCAGCCGCTCTGCTCGATCATGTGCTGCGCCCAGGGCAGCAGGGTCACCGAACCGATGCCGACGCCGGCAAAGGCAATCCCGATGGCGAAGCCGCGCTTGCGGATAAACCAGTTCGGCAGGAACAGCGACTGGCCGGAATAGCCCAGGCAGACGCTGCCGGCGCCGACCATGACGCCGATGGTGACATAGAGATGCCAAGGCTGGCTCGTGAGCGGCGCGAGCAGGAGGCCGCCCGCCATCAGCGCGACACCGACCTCCATCACCGCGCGGGGGCCTGCGCGATCCATCAGCCGCCCGATCAGCGGACTAACCACGCCCGAGACCACGAAGCCGAACGAGAAGGCGCCCGCGGTGACGCCGCGCTCCCAGCCGAACTCGGAGATAATGGGAGGAAAGAACAGTGAAAAGGCGGTGCGCGCATTGACGCCGATGGCCATGGTGACGAAGGTCACCGCGACTACGACCCAGCCATAGAAGAACGGAAGCCGCATTGTGATGGTTTCATCCCTGGACGATCTTTCCGACCATTAAGGGGATGTCCGGGTCAAGCGCTTTTCGCGCATGCCCGGCCCACGCTAAAGCGCGATGAGATCAGGATGAATCGTCATCCCGCTTTGGGCTGTTGTTTGAGCAATGATCTTTTCGGAAAACCGCTCCACACTTTTCCGGATCATGCTGTGGCGCACGACTGACCTTTGCGCGGCGGTCGGTCTCAGGCCGCGTCGAGCTGCGAGCCGGAGACCCGCTCCTCAAGCGCCATCCGTTCGATCGGCTGCGGCCTTCCCAGGAGATAGCCTTGTGCGAAATTCACGCCGAGCCCCTTCAGCCGCTCGAACTGTTCGCTGGTCTCGACGCCCTCTGCCGTCACCGACATGTCGAGGCCGCGCGCCAACGTCACGATCGAGGAGATGATGGCCGAGCTGCGCGGCCGATGGCTGAGATTGCAGATGAAGGACTTGTCGATCTTGATCTTGTCGAACGGAAACGCCGTCAGGTAGCTGAGCGACGAATAGCCGGTGCCAAAATCGTCGAGCGCCAGCTCGATGCCGATGCTCTTGAGCCGCTCCATGAAGGCGTGGTTCTCGATACCGCGTTCCAAGAGGACGGACTCGGTGATCTCGATCTCGAGGCGCTCCGGCGGCAGGCCGGAATCCTGCAGCGCCGCGCAGATCACGTCGAACAGCTCGGCCTCCTTGAACTGCACCGGCGACAGGTTGACGGCGACTCGCGTGTCCGAAGGCCATGACGCCGCGTCCTCGCAGGCGCGCCGCAGCACCCATTCGCCGAGCGCCACGATCAGGCCGGTCTCCTCCGCGAGCGGAATGAACTGGTCCGGCGGGATCAGCCCGCGCGTCGGATGACGCCAGCGCACCAGCGCTTCGAAGCCGCGGCGCTCGGCGTTGGCGACGTCGACGAAGGGCTGGTAGTGCAGCTCGAACTGACAGCGCGCGATGGCGTCGCGCAGGTCGCCCTCGAGCACGTTGCGCGCCTCGAGATCGGCCGACATCGCCTCATCATAGATCGTGAAGCAGTTGCGCCCTGCACCTTTCGAGCGGTAGAGCGCGAGATCGGCCTTCTTCAGCAGCTGTTCCTGATTGCTGCCGTGCTCCGGCGCGATCGCGATGCCGATGCTGGTGCCGATCTCCACGCGGTGGCCGGGCAGGAAGAACGGCTCGGTGACGAGCTTGGCGATCCGGCCTGCGAGCTCGGTCGAGCACACCCGCTGATCGTCGCAACCTTCCTGGATGATCGCGAACTCGTCGCCGCCGAGCCGCGCCAGCACGTCGCTGGCCCGCAGCGCGGATTTCAGGCGCTGCGCCACCTGGCGCAGCAAGAGGTCGCCGGCGCCATGGCCAAGCGAGTCGTTGACGTTCTTGAAGCGGTCGAGATCGAGCATCAGGATCGAGAACGTCAGCCCGTCCTCGCGCATCTGACGGTTGATCTCGTCCAGCCGCGCGAGGAAGAAGGCGCGGTTCGGCAGGCCGGTCAGGATGTCGGTCTGGGCGAGCTCGAGCACCCGGCGGTTGGCAAGCGACAGCCGCCGCGAATTGCGGCTTGCGAGCACGAGATAGCTCGCCAGCGACAGCGTCAGAAGCATGCCCACAACCAGCACCGTGAGCGCGCGATCATAGGCGGTTTCCAGCGGACCGCCAGCAGTCGGCACGGCACGCACCTGCCAATCGGTGTCGCCGATCCGCAAGCCACCCGACCAGTGCACGCTTTTCGACACGTCGCTCATCGATTGCGGCGCGGTTGCCGAGGACGAGAAATCCGGCAGCGACTGCTCGAGGCTGACGATCTGCGCCGTGAAGGGCGGATAGACGTTGACGCTGATCGCGGGACTCGCCGCCGTCGTGGTCCGGATGGCGCGCAGCAGCAGCGGCAGATCGAACACGGCGACGATGACGCCCGCCTGGTTGCGGCGGCGATCGGCAACCGTGTCGCGCGAGGTGCCCTTGGCGTAGACGGGAACGACGACGAGGACGTTGGGCGACTGGCCGCCTTCCCGCGGCTCGTAGAGTTGCGTGCGCAGCGCTGCGATCCGGTCATGGTCGCGCGCGCGCTCGATCGCGGCATGGCGATCCGGAATGCTGGCATAGTCCATCCCGTAGACGAGCGAGGTCTTCGGCTGCGTGGAATAGAAGACCGGGAAATACTCCTCGCCCTGCGGCGCGGTCGCAAAGCCCTGATCGCTTCCTTGGCCCTGAAACGATTTGATGCGATAGCCGGACACGCCGTCCGCGACCGCGGCGGCCTCGTATTCGGCGCGCTCCTTGCGGTTGATGCGCGGCAGCCAGGCGACGCGGAGCATGCCGGGGTGATGCTCGAACAGTCGGCCGGCGAAAGTCTCGAACTCGCTGCGGGTGACGTCCTCGTTGGCCGACTCGAACAGGGTACGCAGCGCCACGAGCCGGCTGATATATTCGTTCATGCCGTTCTGCATGACGATGGCTTCGGTTTCGGCCGCGCTCTCGAACTCGACCTTGTTGACGCGGTCCTCCCAGCGCCCGACCGCGGCCGCGCCCACCACCGAGAACAAGACGCCTAGGCCTGCTGCGACGAGCGCAGGACGATAGATCCCGGCTAGCTTCGCAGGGCTCCATCGCCCGATCATGCGCTTCCGATCCTGATCATTCTGATCGCGATCGCCCATCTCTCTCAGCCGTCCCTCTGGCGTGACGGATCGAACTTCTGGTTGAGCCGTCGGGACGCCGATGGGACATGGAGCTCGGTTAAGAAGTGCACAATTTCACTGCGAGACCACACGCGACTGCGGGGCTTAGTTAACGGTTACCCCGCAAGTCGCCGCATCTTGGAAACAATCTGCACGGATTTCACCGGAGTAATACGGAGTGCGGTCAGCCTCGCGGTTAGCGAGCTGTTCAGAACAGCGGAACTATCGTCTTCCCGTAATTACCGCAAATCCCCTATCAACTTCGTCATGACACGAGTCCGTTCCGCGACATGCATCGTTCTGGCCGTCGCGCTGGTCGCGCTCACCGCGCCGACGGCGCGAAGCGAGGAGGCCGGCGTCAGCGCCGACGCGATCCTGTTCGGCCAGGCTGCGGCGCTTGAAGGGCCCTCCTCCGCGCTTGGCTTGCGCATGCGGCAAGGCATCGTCGCCGCTTTCACCGAGATCAATGCCAAGGGCGGCGTCCATGGCCGCAAGCTGCAACTCATCAGCCGCGATGACGGTTATGATCCCGACCGGTCGGTGGCGCAGACGCTGCGGCTGATCGACGAGGACAAGGTGTTCGCACTGATCGGCGCGGTGGGCACGCCGACCGCGATGGCGACCATTCCGATCACCAGCCTCAGGAACATTCCCTTCATCGGCCCGTTCAGCGGCGCGGAATTCCTGCGCGATCTGGAGCTCGGCAACGTCGTCAACATCCGCGCCTCCTACGGCGCGGAGGCCGAGGCCTGGATCAAGCATCTCACCGAAGACCGCAAGTTCAGCCGCATCGGCATCTTCTACCAGGATGACGCCTTCGGGCGCGACGGTCTCCTGGGCGTGAAACGCGCGCTCGCCAAGCGCGGCCTCGAGCTTGCGGCCGAAGGCACCTTTGAGCGTAACACCAAGGCCGTTGCGTCTGCCTGGCGGATGCTCAGGCGCGCCGAGCCGGAAGCCATCGTCATGGTCGGGACCTACGGCCCGTGCGCGGAGTTCATCAAGCTCGTGCACCGCAGCGGTCTCAATCCGACCTTCGTCAACATCTCCTTCGTCGGCGCCAACGCGCTGGCCAAGGAGCTCGGGCCCGAGGGCGAAGGCGTCATCGTCTCGCAGGTCGTGCCGTTTCCCTGGGACGCATCGCAAGAGCTCGTTGCCGACTACCAGGCGGCGCAGACGACGCTCGACCCGACGCTGACGCCGGACTTCGTGTCGCTCGAAGGTTATATCTCCGCGCGCCTTGCCGCCGCGGCGCTGGAGAAGGCCGGACCGAACCCGACGCGTGCGGGGCTGTTGCGCGCCATCAACGACGTCGGCCGCTTCGAGATCAGCGGAAGCAGCATCACCGTTGGCATCCGCATGATCGACACGCCACCAAAAGTGTTCTTGACGATGATCCAGAAGGACGGGACGTTCAAGCCGATCGACTAGAGCTTGTACCCCGCACCGCAGTCAGGGCGCGTGCGAGGTCCGCTGCACCCCTTATGGCGGCGCTATGGCGGACCTCACGAAAGATCCCTGCCGGGCAAATAGCAGACGAACGGTCGCTCAGTCCGGCATTCCAGCAAGGCGATAGGCTTCCTCCAATCTCGCAACGTCCTGATCTCTCCATGGAGCGCGCTCTCGCCTCCCGGACAAACAATCAGACGGAGAGAGAAGGGCAACTTGCTGCCAGAGCTTTTGTGCAGCTTCTATGTTGCCCAACATGGCATGACAAGCCATTGCCATGCGTAGGCCCTGCGTGTAGGTCGAATGATGACGCAACATGTTGGCTGCGAACGCAAGCCCCTCCTTATAGTTGCCGAGAAAGAAGTGGGCGAAAGCTAATCCTTCGTGTGCGAAGATGATGCGCACATCCAGCGGGCTTAGTCTCAATGCGCGCTGATGGTAGTCAATCGCGGTTCGCGAGTCGCCCAAGATGGTTTTGGTCCATCCACCCCACATCCATCCCGACATTCCGTTTGGATCAAGGTGAATTGCCTCATCCAGAAGACTATCGGCCAGTTCGACTTCATTGCTGTTGAATGTCAGAACCAGTGCCGATCGCGCCAACACCAAAGCGTCTTGCCTCTCCAGACGCAAAGCGGTCTTGGCGTACGCGATGGCCTGAGATTTGTCGGATTCTGGATCGGTACTCCATCCCCAGGATTTGCGGGTGCTCAACGTCGCTGCCAGTGCAGCGTTGGCCAGTGCAAACTGCGGATCCAGCGCAATCGCCCGCTCGTAGAGACCAATGGCTCGATCCGTGGCGTCCCTCGTGTATTCGAAATGTGCCGCCTCCCCACGCAGATAGTAGTCGTACGCATCAAGATTACTGGTGGGCTTTCGTTTGGCACGTTCTATTTCAGCTTGGTTCACGCTTGGCGCAATTGCGCCAGCCACCTTGGCGGCGACTTGATCCTGCAGCTCAAAGATATCCTCGAGCGCTCCATCGTACCTGTCAGCCCAGAGATGCGTGCCGGAAGCTGCATCTATCAACTGACCGGTTATCCTGACGCGACTACCGGATTTCCGGACGCTCCCTTCGAGAATATATCGAACCCCCAAATCCCTAGCCACTTGCTTGATCTCGACAGATCTGTCCTTGAAGGCAAAACTAGAGTTCCGGGCAATGACGAATAGCTGCTTGTTTCGAGAGAGGGCCGTGACAATTTCCTCCGCCATTCCGTCCGCGAAATACTCCTGCTCGGGATCGCCGCTCAGGTTCTCGAACGGCAGCACGGCGATAGAGGGCTTATCCGGGAGAGTGAGCGTGGGCGTTGTCGGTTCTATCCCGTTGTCGGTGACTGCAGCGCCCTTGCTTTCTTGCGCTACCTGCACTCGTCCGACGAAGCGGAAGCCCTTCCGCGGCAATGTCTTGATGAGGCGCTGTTCCCCGCCGGAATCGCCAATTGCGATCCGGGCAACATTCAGGCGGGTCGTCAGCGCTGCGTCCGAGACGACACGTCCTTTCCATATGGCGTTGATGAGGTCGTCCTTGCTGACGACGCGCTCCCTGTGCCGGATCAGGTAATCGAGCAGGTCGAAAACCTGAGGCGTCGTAGGCACCACGTCAGATCCGCGCAGCAGCTCGCGCCGGTCAGTGTCGAACGCGTAGTGTTCGAAGAAATAGCGCAAGGGACGTTCCCCCCGTTGCCCTTTGAGGCCGCTATGGTGACGTCTGACGCCAGAAGAATAGGCCGCCGGCAAGGAAAATGTAAGCCGTTCGTCGACCCCGCGGTCGGCGTGCGGATGCTCGACGCGCCACCAAGAGTATTTCTGACGATGATCCAGAGGAACGGGATGTTCAGGTCGATCGACTAGGGCGTGCACTCGTAAACCCATCCGCTTCGGGGCTCAGACCTTGCGGTATAGCCTCGCTCTCGTTCGCCGGGCGATAGCCGACCCAAGCCGAGCTGCCCCCTGAGCTGCTTTGTCGGGAGATCTTCACCGGCGACCCACAATTTGAAATCAACGTCCAGCATATCCTCATCGAGCGCGGCGGCATCGCCGCCGATGCCGATCAAGAGCTGTCGCCTGACCGGCTCGGCAACGGTGGTGTGCAGCGTCTGGGCGTTGCCGTAGTTGTGGAAGGCCGGTGAGGCGGAGAAGTTCAGCGCCGTGAACGTCTGTTCGGCACTGAGCTTCCGCGCGGCCCAGCCTTCGAGCGGCGGCAGCCGGTCAATCGCGTGCGCAACGCGGCGGTTCAGGCGCCTCAGTTGCGACGTCTGGAAATGAGGCCGGGCGATCGCGGTCGCGCCTTCACGAGATGCAGGCCGATGGCGAGCCCGTGCTCGTTCATGCCGTCCAGCCGCCCAGTGCCGCTGGAGTTCAATGGCGCTGGCGCGCAATCGCGTCAGTGTCGACGACGAAGCTATCGTTGATCGCAATGACACGGCATGTGGCCTGGACCAGGAATCCGCAACGTTCAAGCGCCAGGCGCGCTGCCTCGTTCTCGGATCTCAGTAGCGCGCCATACCCGTAGCCGTAAAAGCCACCTTCGCCGTAGGCTATCGCCTTTGGGCCGGAAGCGGGAGAATAGAACTTCTCGACGTACGTCCGTGCCCTTTCCGAGAAGATGGGATCGGCGACCGCCAGCGGTGTCTCGCCTGCGTGACTGAACCAGGGGGCTGGCGGAACGTCCAGCGGAGCTTCCTTCCACACCACCTTTCCGTCGACGGCATAGACAAAACACATTGTTTGGCTGGCCCCTAGGCATGCGCCCAGGACGCGCGTCCGAGCCTCCTCTGCGCTGCCCCGCCCCCATGTCGGCCAGAAGCCTCCGGACAAGGAAATGGCGAGCGCGGTGTGACCCGGCTTGGCGCTCAACTGCTGCTCGATCTGCTCGCGGCACTGATCACAGACGAATGGAATTTCGCTTGACCGGAATTGCGGTCCCGTCAGCGCGTAGTCGGGTCCCGTCACGTTTTGCGTCAGGGGTCTTGCGGGTATCGAGCGGGGCACAAAATCGAGGAGGTTGCGGTCGACGACTAACGAATCGGCAATCGCGGCGACACGGCACGGCGAATGGGTGATGTAGCCACATCTCTGCAATGCGATACGAGCAGCTTCGTTATCGGAGTCGGCCCGGCCAGTTAGAGACCATTGCCAGTCCGGCCCGACGGCGAGAGCCTTGCCGTGAAACTCCCGATAGAGCCGGGCGACCTTGTCCCGATCGCTCGCATGAATCGCGCCGATGTCTTGGATGTTCAAGGGCCGGGCTACGCCGGAGCTCGATGAAAACCAGGGCTCGATCGGAAGGGGCGGCGGCGGTTCGTCCCAGCTGATCCGGCCATCGATGGCATAGACGAGGCAGCCTTGCCGGTTGGCATTCAAACATAGAGCCAGCGCGTTGGCGCGTGCCTCCAGAGCGGTGCGTCGTGCCGTCGACCAGTAATATCCCCCGTCGATCGCCACGACCAGAGCGGAATGCAATGGCTTGCCCGCGAAGGCAGCCTTGATCTGCGCACGGCATTGATCGCATAGGAAGGGGACTTCGTCGGCATTGAACTGCGTGCCAAGCAACGTTCGGGACAAGCCGGACTGCTCAGGCGCCGACGAGACCTCCACCTTTCCACGCAGGTAGAACTCCCCGATGATCGACAGGGAAAGTTCGGGCAATTGACTGTGCTTGGTCGACTCATAGACGTCCGAGCTGATCCTGCGGAAGATTGTCCCAATCTCCTCCGGTGCCTTGATGTTCGCGAGAAACGCCGTGGTGTATGGGCTGTTGCGTCCATCGCCGTCCTCCGCGGTCTGCCCGGCCTGGGTGGCGTAGGCGACGATCATGCCTTGCGCGTTGTCCAACTTGGCCAATCCCCGCTGGAGCGGAACGGCTCGGCTGGCGCCGAGCGAGCGCCGGAGTTCGTTGGCAAACGGGTTGTCGCGACAGGCATCGAGCACCAGAACGCGCAAGTTCTTGGCTTGCTGTAGGTCGGCAATGATGTCGTCGAGGCGCACCAGACGCCGCAGGTCCGCGACATCCGTCAGTTGCGTGTCAATCGGCGCCAGATAATTGACTCCGCCGAACTGAAGCGCATGACCACTGTAGTACAGCAGTGCGACATCGGCGCCGCGCGCCGCGCGCGCGAAGCGGATCGCAACCTCGTCCATGCCGGCCCGATCGAGATCTGTTGCCACGATGGTTTCGAATCCGAGAAGCTTGAGCGCGGCGGCAACATCGGCGGCGTCGTTCGCCGGATTGGTCAGGCGCGGTACGTTGCGATAGGCCCCGTTTCCGAGGACCAGGGCCACCCTCGTATCGGCAAGGCACCGGTCGGTGATCGCCATAAACAGGAGTGGAAGCAGGCTTAAGAGAAGCGCTGAAAGGGACGACCGGATTTTCACCCGTGCCTCCTACGGAGAACAATGCTTCAATAAGAATATGATATGAGCCGAAAGGCAAATTGTGATCTTCGGCACGGTCCGTTGGCCACTCACACGTCAGAGACCGGGCGACTTGCCGCTTGGACCGCTATCGATCAAGAGCCCCGTCGAGCTTCACGGGAGACAGGCCGATCCATTCCCGAGCAGCCGGTCCGGGGCGGCATCCCAGTTTCTTCAGCCATCAGCGGATGCTCAGGTGTTTGGGTGAAACCAGCCGAATATCGCAACGACGGAGCATCCAACCAGGCTGACTGTCTGCAGACCCATTTCGAGCCAATACCGAACCGGAGCGGTGTCTCTATGAACAACCTGCTTCGACAATCCTGCAAGACTGTCGACAATCCAGTCCAGAATACCAGTACTATGCGGGTAAGCCGTGATCTTTCTCTCGAGAAGGCCAGATCGCACGGTGCGGAAGCAATCGACGCAAAGATAGATTGCGACGATGCGTGCGACGATTTCATAAAGAAAGAACTGCATTCAAACATCCGCTCATCAAGTAACCGGTTTGATGACCAGGCCGTGTTGCGCGTCAATCGGCAGGGTTAAAGCCAGGTGCGTCCACGAGCGCTACTTGGTCTTGGTGTGGCCGGATTTGATGTTGGTTCAATTGCAGAAATGATCACGGCGCCGGTCGCGCCCAATACAGGGCATGAGCGCAAAAGCCATGACTGATCGTAAGGATTTGCGCTTGGCCGCCAGGAAGTTGGCGTCCGCCTCTTTATGAGCACACGCCAGGACTCAAGTGCTCTTCACGGACGGCGCGTCCAGCGTTCGGCATTGACGGCGCCCGGCGGGATCTTGCCCTTGATGATCGCCTCCACCTGACGCACGGTTTCCAGCGACTGATATTCGATCGCCTGCGGCGTCAGGCCGCCGACATGCGGTGTGGCGATGACGTTGGGAAGCCGTGCCAGCTCCGGCGTCGGCATCTGGTCCGGAGCGCGGCCGACATCCATCGCGGCGCCGGCGATTCGCCTCTCGCGCAGCGCGGCCGCAAGCGCCGCCTCGTCGACGAGGTTGCCCCGTGAGAGATTGATGAAGACGGCGTGCTGCTGCATGCGCGCCAACGCCGCCGCGCCGATCAGATTCTCCGTCTGTTCGTTGGCGATGGCGAGGCAGACGACATAATCCGATGCCGCCAGGAGTTCGTCGAGCAGGACATGCCTGATCGCGCTATCGTCGATCGCCACGAAGGGATCGGCGACCAGCACCTCCATGCGCAGCACTTTTGCGACCTCGGCAAGATAGCGCCCGATGCTGCCAAAGCCGATGATGCCGAGCTTGCTGCCGGCGAGCTGACGCCCCATCCGCGCTTCGGGCTTGCGGCCCGCCTGGTAGTCCGCCGTGGTTCGCGACACGCCGCGGGAAAGATCAACCATGAAGCCGAGCGCGAGCTCGGCCACCGCCTGCACGAAGCCGGGACCGGCGCGCGTCACCAGCACGCCAACTTCAGAAGCGGCCTCGACATTGACATTGCGGATGTCGACGGCGCAGCGGACGAAGGCGGAGAGGCGCGGCAATTGCGCAAAGATCTCGCCGCGCCCCTCGGTCATGCGGTCGGCGACGATGATATCCGCTTCTGCCGCGGCGCGGACGAGACCGACGGCATCGAGCGGCTGCTCGCCCTCGTGCATGATCACCTCGGCGAGCGCCAGCAAGCCTTTCAGGCTGCGCTCGCCGTAGTAATTCCTGCGCATCTCCGGCGTATGAGCCAGCAGAACCTTCACTGCGAAAACTCCCTCTAATAGCCGAATGCGCGCGGCAACGCGGTCGAGATCGACGGCACGAAGGCGATCACGAGCAGGCAGAGCATCAACAGCCCGAGATACCCCATGATCGGCTTCACCGTCCGCTCGATCGGCACATTGCCGATCAGGCAGGCACCGTAAAGACCGAGCCCGAGCGGCGGCGCGAACAGGCCGATGCCCATCGCGATCACCAGCACGACGCCGAAATGCAGGGGATCGATGCCGAGCTGGACCGCGACCGGCAAGAGCAGCGGCCCGAAGATGATCAGCGCGGCCGCGCCCTCCAGCACCGAGCCCATCACGATCAGGACGAGGATCGCGAGCAGCATGAACAGCCAGACGCCGGAGGTCTTGGACAGGCCCAGCATGAAATCGCCGACCGCGTGCGGGACCTGCTGCAAGGTCAGCGTGAAGGCGAGCGACTGAGCGGCAGCGACGATGAAGAGCACGAGCCCGGCGCGTGTCGCCGCCTGCACGAAACTGTGCGCGGCGGCTTTCAGCGTGAGCTCGCGGAACACGAGGCTGCCGACCAGGACGGCATACACCGCGGCGAAGGCGGAGATCTCGGTTGCGGTGGCAAAGCCGGTCTTGAAACCGGTGAAGATCATGAAGATCAGGCCGAAGGATGCGATCGCACCGCTCCAGAGGCCAGAGACGGGAATCTGCGGCTCGAGATCCTCGGCCTCAGTCGACGCCGCCGGCTTGCCGAAAATGATGGACACGGCGATCAGCACCAGCGCCATGAGGGCCGCCGGCAGCAGGCCCGCCATGAACAGGCCGCCGATCGAGAGGTTCGCGACGAAGCCGAGGATGATCAGGTTGATGCAGGGCGGAATGGTTTCGGCCATCACGGCGGAGGCCGCGAGCAGTGCCACTGCGCTGCCCGGATTCTGCCGCGAGCGGCGCGCCGCCGGGATCAGCACCGAGCCGACCGCGGCGACATCGGCCATCTTCGACCCGGAAATGCCGGAGAACAGCACCATCGAGGTGACCATCACGACGTTGAGGCCGCCGCGCATGCGGCCGACCGCGCGCTGCAACAGCTCGATCAGGCGTACCGACATGCCGTTGGCTTCCATGAGGTAGCCGACCAGGATGAAGAAGGGGATCGCGAGCAGCACGAAATTGTCGATGCCGCGCGCCATCTGCTGGGCGAAGATGACGCCGGGCAGCGCGCCCTCCACCCAGATGAAGAGCAACGCCGCCAGTGCCAGCGCAAAGCCGATCGGCAGGCCGCCGAACAGCGTGACGAAGAAGCCGATCAGCATCAGCGTGCCCGACGACGGCACCGACGCGGGCAGCAGCGCGTCCCAGGCGAGATAGAGGCCGGTGACGATGACGATCGCAAAGAGACCCTTGGCGATCTCGGAAAGCGGCCTTGCGCAAAGCTGGTCGATCGCGAACACGGTCATGAAAAGCGCGCCGACGCCCATCGGATAGAACGTCAGCTCGAGCGGCAGCCCGGATCCCGTGGTCTGGCCCGTGGTCAGCGTCCCCAGCTTGATCGCATTGTAGGCGACATAGGCCGAGATCAGCACGATCAGCAGCGCACTCGCGGCATCGACCAGCGCCCGAAGCCGCGGAGCCAGCATGTCGCGGAAAAAGGACACGCCGACATTCTCACCGCGCGCGAGCGCGCTCGCCGCGCCGAAGAAGGCCGATCCGACCATCAGACCGCGCGCGACGTCGTCGGACCATTCGACCGGCGCATTGAAGAGGAAGCGCAGCAGCACCGAGATGCAGACCACCACGAGGTCAGCGGCCAGCAGGATGGCCGCGACCCCGTCGCTCACGCGCAGCAAAAGGGCGATGCTCCCGCGGCGGCCGCCTGAGAGGGACGCGGCGG
Organism: Bradyrhizobium sp. UFLA05-112; assembly: GCF_053572325.1. Classification (NCBI taxonomy): domain Bacteria; kingdom Pseudomonadati; phylum Pseudomonadota; class Alphaproteobacteria; order Hyphomicrobiales; family Nitrobacteraceae; genus Bradyrhizobium; species Bradyrhizobium sp. UFLA05-112. The sequence continues at coordinate 50,543 of NZ_JBANBK010000018.1, forward strand.
CGGTCATCGTCATCTCAGGCCTGGGTCGCGCGGATCATGTCGATGACAGGCTTGGATTCAGGCCGCGCCTTGATGAAGTTATCGGTCTGCGGCATGACGCGCTTCCTGAACGCTTCGCGGTCGCATTCGGCCACCGTCACGCCCTTCTCGGTCAGCGCCGCCAGCGCCTCCTTCTCGACCGCAAGCCCGTGCGTACGCGTGTCGGCCGCGGCCTTCTTCGCAGCATCGAGAAAGCCGTCGCGCAGCTTCGGATCCATGCGGTTGTAGGTCATGTCACTGAAGTAGATCGCGAGCGGCGAGAAGTTGTGCTGCGTCAACGCATAAAACTTTGCCGTTTCGAAGAACTTGCTGGCGAGGATGGTCGGTGGGTCGTGCTCGAGCCCGTCGAGCACGCCGGCCTGTAGCGCCGTGTAGATTTCGCCAAACGCCAGCGGCGTCGCCGCTGCGCCCATCAATCGCAGGCATTCCGTGATGACGGGATTGGGCAGTGTCCTGATCTTCAGGCCCGCGAGATCCTCGGGCGTCTTCACCGGCTTCTTCGCGAGCACGCTGCGCGAGCCGAAATTATACGCCCAGGCGATGATGCGGATGTTGGCGCCCTTGAGCAGCGCATCCTCGATCGGCTTGGCGGCGCCGGCATCGAACGCCTTGGTCTGCTGCGGGAAGCTCGCAAAGAGATAGCCGAGGTCGAAGGTGCCGACGAGCGGCACCAGATTGGCCGAGATCGACGAGCCTGACACCATCAGGTCGATGACGCCGAGCTTCACCGAATTGATGACGTCGATTTCCTGGCCCAGCTGGTTGTCAGGGAAGAAGGCGACCTCGACCTGCTCACCGAGGCCGTTGGCCTTCAGTTGCTTGACCAGATTGTCGTAATAGACACGGCCGTTGGCAAATTTGGGATCGTTGGGCAGCGACGAGGAGCATTTCAGCTTCAATGTCGCGGCTTCGGCTCGGCCGATGATGGCGGGAGAGAAGACGAGGCCGGCGGTTATCGCCGTCGAGGACTTGATGAACGCGCGACGGCTCACTGGCACAATTGTCATGGTGCTCTCTCTCCCCAAGTCTTTTTTATTCGTGCCACGGTCGTTGCCGCAGCCGTCTGTCGGACTGTAGGACCAAAGCGACAAAGCAGGCAAGGGTAGCGGACCATCGGCGGGGGTCGCGGCAATCGTGAGCACGTCGGTAGAACGACGCGCGATTGGCCTATGTTTGCAGCCGTTTCCAGCGGGCCGCGCGATGAACGGTACGGCGTTCAGCCAGGCCCATAATCGATCGATCCAATTCGGGTATGGATCGATGCAGAAGTCATATTGGTTGCGATCGGGCTCTCGCTGCCCGCGCAACGAAACGCGAAAAAGGCTGCGGGATGTCATCCCGCAGCCTTTGTCGCTCAATCAGTACTTGCAATCAGTCCTGGCAATCAGTCCTGGCAATAGGTCCTGGCGAACGGCGTCAGCGCGAATGCGCGCCGCTCAACTCGCCGAGCGCGGCGTCCTGGCGCGAGGGGCGAAGCGCATAGGCGCCGTCGCCGAGCAGCGCCTGCGCAAACAGCGCGATGGCCCAGAAGGCCGGGAATTCCCAGCCGCCCTTCGGATTGGTGAAGAAGAAGCCGGCGGCGCCGTGAACGGTGAAGATGGCGCCGAGCAGGATCGGAATGCCGGCGAGCGCGGCGTAGCGGGTCCAGACGCCGAGAATCAGGGCGATGCCGCTCAGCACCTCAACCGTCATCACGAGATAGGCGAGTTCCGGCGGAAAGCCGAGGCTGCCGAAGAACTTTGCTGTCCCGGCCGGGGTAAAGACGAAAAACTTCAAGCTGGCATGGGCGAGAAACAGCGCCCCCAGTGTCACGCGCAACACCAGCGCCGCATAGGGCGCGGTACGGGAATCGATCATAGCAGTCTCCTTTGATGGCCCGCCTTATGATCTATTCTCAATTTGGTGATAATCTGCTATTTTGGAACAATAGTTCACACCCAGAGAGTGAGATCATTGCTTGACCGCCTGACCAGCCTGGAAGTCTTCGCGAAGGTGGCGGCGGTCGGCAGCCTCACCGGCGCCGCGCGCGCGATGGGCCTGTCGCAGACCATGGTCACCAAGCACGTTGCGTCGCTTGAAGCCCGCCTCGGCATCAAGCTGTTCCATCGCACCACGCGGCGACTGTCGATCACCGAGGCCGGACGCAGCTATCTCGAATCCTCCGAGCGTATCCTGGCCGACATGGAGACTGCCGACGCCGCGGTCACCGCCGAACGGGTCGAGCCGCGCGGCCTGCTCCGCGTCAACGTGCCGGTGGTGTTCGGCACACGGCAGATCGCGCCGCTGCTCGGTGATTTTGCCGAGCGCTATCCCAAGGTCACGGCAGAGCTCGGGCTCAACGACCGGCTGGTCGATCTCGCCGAGGAAGGCTGGGACCTCGCGATCCGCATCGGGCGCCTACGCGACTCCAGCATGGTGGCGCGGCGCTTGGCACCGAACCGTCTCGTCGTGTGCGCCGCGCCGTCTTACCTCGCCAAACATGGCACGCCGCGTACCGTCGCCGACCTCGCTGCCCATAACTGCCTTGGCTACACGCTGTCGCAGCAGGCGAGCGCCGCCGAGTGGCTGTTCGGCGCGGATGGCGAGATCCGCGTCCAGGTGAGCGGCAACCTCCGCGCCAACAATGGCGATGCGCTGCGCGCCGCGAGCCTCGCCGGCCTGGGCCTGGCGCGGCAGCCGACCTTCATCGTCGCCGATGATTTGCGCGCCGGAACCCTGGTGGCGCTGCCGCTCGACCAGCCGGAGGTCCAGTCGTCGGCGGTGCATGCGGTCTATCTGCCCGATCGGCGGCCGCCGGCGAAGGTCCGCGCCTTCATCGATTTCCTGGCGGCGCGCTTTTCGCCGGAGCCGCCCTGGGATCGTGGCCTGTTCTGACGACGCCACCACGTGAGGGGCGCCCCTGGGCAAGAGAACTGCCCAATTTGCCGCACATCCCAGAGTGAGCTAGCGCACAGACTCAGTCTTGGTACGCGGCTAGACAAGCTGTCACCCTCGCGCGCATTGCCGATGGAGGTGACTTCATGCGCCGTCCCGCCCTTTGCCATTTGTTTCTTGCGTCCAGCCTTCTCGTTCTTTTCCAGCTCATCACACTGACGTACGCCTCCGCCGAAACGCGGCTCGCGCTCGTGATCGGTCAGTCCGCCTATCGCGCAGTGCCCGAACTGCCCAACGCCGCCAACGACGCCAAGGGCATGACGGAGCTGCTCGGCAGCGCCGGGTTCGACGTCACCACCGCGCCCAATCTGGCGCAGAACGAGATGCGCCAGACGATCAGCGATTTCGCCGGCAAGGTCAGCGCCAGCGGCGCCGAAACGGTCGCGCTGGTGTTCTATGCCGGCCACGGCCTGCAGATCGACGGCGAGAACTATCTGGTGCCGGTCGATCTCGATCCGAAGCGCGAGGCCGACATTCCCTTGCAGGGCGTGCGGCTGAACGACCTGCTCAACACACTGGGCGCACTGCCGACGCGCGCGCGCATCTTCATGCTCGATGCCTGTCGCAACAATCCCTTCCCGGCACTTAGCGGCGCCGGCCACGGGCTTGCGATCGTCGACACCAAGGCCGGCGCGCCAGGCACCTTCATTTCCTACTCGACCTCACCCGGCGCGGAAGCCGAGGACGGCTCCGGCGTCGACAGTCCCTACACCACGGCGACGCTGACGATCACCAAGCAGCCGAACCTGCCGATCGAGGAAGTCTTCAAGCGCATCCGCGTCGCCGTCGCCCAGTCGACGGACGGCCGGCAGATCCCGTGGGAAAGCTCGTCGCTGACGGCCGACTTCAAGTTCTTCGGCGACGGCAGCGGTCAGCCGCCTTCCGTTCCCGGTGCGGGTTCGCCGACACTGGCCAGCGCGAGCCGCACCGTCGAGGACTGGCGTCAGGAGTTGCGGGGCAAGGAGCCCAAGGTCGCCTATGATCTCGTGATCGCCGACGACACCGTCGCCGCGTACCAAGCCTATGTCGAGCTGTTCGCGCAGGCACCTGCCACTCCGCGCCTGCGCACGATCCTGGAGCGACGGCGCCAGATGCTGGCCTGGGAGCTGGCGGTCGCGATCAACACCCGCGCCTCGTACGAGACGTATCTCACGAACTGGAGCAGCAGCGACCTCGCGGCAACCGCGCGCAGGCTGCTGCTGCGCGTGCAGAACCGCAACTACGGGCCGACGGCTGCGGCCGCCGCAGTACCGGTCGCCGTCGCGATGGCGCCGACCTGCCCGTGCTCGACGCCGTCGACACCGGCGACGCCGATCAACCCGATCGTCGCGCCGATCATCAAGAAACGCGTCGACGACGCGCCGCCGAAGAGGAAGGTCGTCGACACCCCCAAGCGCAAGCCGCCGCCGGACGAGGTCGTGGTCGATCGCCGTCCGCCGCCGCCGGACCGCGGTCCACCGCCCGGCGCCATCATGGAAGGCATCGGCATCGGCGTCGGAATTGGCCTCGGCATGGGCATGGGCGGCGGCCGCGGCGGCGAGATGAACCACGGCGATTATCGCAGGTATTAGAGCTCGAGATCGAAAAGGCGCCCGCAGATGCATACAGCGTCTGCGGGCATCTTCATGGGCGCCTGACATCGCCAGATTCCTGTTAGTCTGTTCCCCGCATTGTCGCCGGGGATTCGTATCGATGCCGCATGACGCTGACGCCAAGCCATCCTGGCCGTTGTTCCGCTCGCTCTCGTCCTACCAGGTCGGCCTGCTCCCTGGAGACCTGATGGCGGGCCTGACGCTGGCGGCGATCGCCATCCCCGAGCAGATGGCAACGTCGCGGCTCGGCGGCTTCGCGCCGCAGATCGGCTTCTTCGCCTTCATGGCGGGCTCGCTCGGCTTTGCGCTGCTCGGCAGCAACCGCTTCCTGTCCTGCGGCGCCGATTCCACGATCACGCCGATCTTCGCCGGCGGCCTTGCCGCGGCCGCCGCGACCGGCTCGCCGGAATATCAATCGCTTGCGATCGCGCTCGCGCTGATGGTCGGCGCGATGCTGGTCGCGAGCGGTATCTTCCGGCTTGGCGGCATCGCCAATCTGTTGTCGGTGCCGGTGATGGTGGGCTTCCTCGCCGGCATCTCCGTCCACATCATCGTCTCGCAACTGCCGGGCGTGCTCGGCGTGGAGGCGCCAGGCGGACCGACGCTCGACCGCATCGGCACGCTGGCGCGCGAGCTCGGCCGGTCCAATCCCTACACGATCTTTATCGGCTTCGGCGTGCTCGCCGTCGTCTTCCTCGCCGAGGCGATCAGCCCCAAGATTCCCGGAGCGCTGATCGGACTCGTCGGCGCAACGCTCGCGGTGATCGGGGCCGGGCTCGAAGCCAAAGGCGTGAAGGTGGTCGGCACAGTCCCGGGCACGTTGCCGATGCCGACCTTGCCGGAGCTTGCCCCCGAGGCGTGGGTGCGCCTCGTTCCGCTGGCCTTCGTGGTCACCGTCGTCGTGATGGTCCAAACCGCAGCGACGACGCGATCGTTTCCCTCCGATCCCGACAAGCCCGCCGACGTCGACCGCGATTTCCTCGGCGCCGGCGCCGGCAGCCTTCTTGCGGGCGTGTTCGGCGCGTTTCCGGTCAATGCCAGCCCGCCGCGCACGGGCATCGTGGTCGAGACCGGCGGGCGGTCGCAACTGTCGGGGCTTGCCGCGGCGCTGATCGTGCTGGCGCTGCTCGCGTTCGGGACCGGCCTGTTGCAGCACGTGCCGGATGCAGCGCTCGGCGGCATCCTGCTGTTCGTGGCGCTGCGGATCATTCGCGTGAAGCAGATCGCGACCATCTATCGCCAGTCCTTCAGCGAGTTCCTGCTGATCCTTGCGACCGCAGCGCTGATCATCGTGCTGCCGATCCAGCAGGGTGCGTTCCTCGGCATCGTGCTCTCGCTGCTGCACGGCATCTGGAGCACGACGCGCGCCAAACTCGTCGAGTTCGATCGCGTGCCGGGCACCACGATCTGGTGGCCGACCCACCCGCATATCCCGGGCGAACGCCTTCCCGACGTCGCCGTGATCGGATTGCAGGCGCCACTGTCGTTCCTCAATGCGCCCGGTTTCCGCAACGACGTTGCGGACCTGCTGAAGACCTCGACGCCAAAACTCCTGGTGCTGGAGGCAAGCGGCATGGTCGAGATCGACTTCACCGCGGCGCAGGCTCTGCTGGAGATCTTCAGGGCGTGCAGCGAACAGGGCGTCAGCGTCGCAGTGGCGCGGCTGGAATCGGTGCGGGCGCAGAACGCGTTCGAGCGTTTTGCGCTGTTCGACATCCTGCCACGGCAGCATGTCTTCCACAGCGTCGACGAAGCCATCCACGCGCTGGCAAAGCAATGAATTCGGCACGCTAGCCCAGCGCCGGATAATCCCGGCGGATCGCTTCCCTGACCCAGGCGGTCTGCACGGCGCGGTTCAATATCTGAGCCGTCTCGACATCGTTGGCCTTCATGCAGAGCTCCACGATCCGCCGAACGGCGTCGTCGCGCATGAGATCGTCAGACATCTTCATTGCGATTCCCATCGCGGCTCTTGCGGCACGCTGATAGCGTTCGCTCTCGTGCTTCCTCTGTTTCTGCACCGATTTTTCACGATTGTCGGGGCGCGCGGCAAAGTCGCCGATCAGCTCGGCGCTCGCAGTCGCGGACTGGCAAATATTCCGGATCCGGTCGGCGGCCTCAATGTCGCCGATCGGGCCCGAAACCGGCTCGTCCCAGATGTCTCCGGGCTTTTGTCGCGCTAACCACTTCATCGCTCTACCCGTGGCCTTCAGACACCCCCCAGCATATTGAACTCGACCGCGCTCGGCGAGACGGTTTTTCCCGCCACGCCTTTGGCTTGCGACGCGCTCAGGACGTCCGACGCGGACCGATCGCCTCGAATTGCGCCTTCTGCTCGTCATTGAGCGTCGCATAGAAATCCTCAAGCGCTGATCGCACCGACTTGACGCCGTCGAGCATCACATCGAGCCGCTTGCGGATCGCAGCCATGCGCGCCGGCGGCGTCATCACGTCGCTGGGCTGGCAGGCCGCCTTGAGCGATGCGCTGACCTTGGCGCTGGTATCCTGGAGCACTTGCAACGCGCCGCGCTGGGTGTCGTCGGGGTGAAGCCTCGCTTCGATTTCTGCGCCTGGCCAATCGAGCCCAACAGGCGTACCGCAATTCTGCACGAGCGATGCATTGGCGTTGCTTGAAGCCGCTGCGCGGCGCTGGTCTTCGGCCAGCGCATTGAAGCGCGCCTTCTGCTCGTCGGTGAGCGCACCGTAGAATTTGTCGAGCGTGGGCTGGACGAGATCGACGGCCTTCGTCATCGCCTCGACGCGCTGCTGCATGGCCGCGAGCCGGCCGGGCGCCGTCGCCGCGACCTGCGTTGGACAGGATGCGCGGATCAACTCGGCGGCCTGGATCGAGGCATTGCCGAGAGCATCGAGATCGGCGCCTTGTGCGTCAGTCGGCTGCACCGCATCCGCGATCTGGTCGATCGGCAGACCGACGATCTCGCGGCGATCGCTGCCGCAGAGTTGATCGAGGCCAACGCCGCGCGGCTGCCGTCGTCCATACGAGCGTTGCGGCAGATAGGTTGCGAGGCCATCATAGCCGTATGGGCCGAAGATGCCGGCATAGATGTCGGGATAGCCGTAGCCCCAGAAGCCGAGACCATCGCCCCAAATGGTGTAGTCGTAGAGATCGTTATAGGCGAACGGCCAGAACAACGGTCCCACCCAGCCATAGAAGCCGCCGGGATGCTGCCACCATCCGCTGCTTGCGCCGTGCCAGCCGGCGAGCGCAGCCGCGGCTGCGATCTGGGCCCGCGCCGCCGGATTGCTGATCAGCCGACCGTTGCGGAAGGCACTGGAGTGGACGTTCAGCGCGTTGCGGAAGTTTGCAGGGCGCACTGCCGCATTGCGGATCTGACCAAAGCTCGAGCGGCCATGTCGGGCACCGGTTGCAAACCGCATCCCGCCGTGATGCCCGCCGAAATGCGCGTGACCGAAACCATGACCGCCGAAATGGCCGCCACCATGATGACCACCGCCATGCCCGCCGCCGCGATGTCCACCACCGTGCCCGCCGCCATGTCCGCCACCATGGCCACCGCCGCCATGTCCGCCCTTCGCCAGCGCCGCGCCCGCCAGCATGCAGGCAAGCACCATTGCGGCAATTCCAATGACCGGTCGCAACATCGCATCCTCCCGAAGGTGCCGCGCCATTGAGGCATCGGAACGTGTCGGGAATTGGAACCGGCCGACTTGCCAAAAGTTCCCGCAGGTGGAGCCCGCGGCGCTACGCCGCCGGCACGATCTTGCCCGGATTGAAGATGTTCTGCGGGTCGAGCGCCTTCTTCAGCGCCCGCATCGCATCCAGCGCCTCGGGACCGAGCTCGGCCTTGAGGTATTTCTGCTTGCCCTGGCCGATGCCGTGCTCGCCAGTGCAGGTGCCGTCCATCGCCTGCGCGCGCTCGACAAGGCGATGCATGAACTCCTCGCCGCGCGCCATCTCGTCTGCGTCGTTGGTGTCGCATACCAGCGAGCAATGGAAATTGCCGTCGCCGACATGGCCGACGATCGGCGACAACAGGTTGAGACGCTTGAGATCTTCCTCGGTCTCGCTGACGCAATCCGCAAGCCGCGAGATCGGCACGCAGACGTCGGTTGCGACCACCCCGATGCTGTCGCCGGGCCGCAGCGCCTTGACGGACCAGTAGGCGTCGTGCCGCGCCTGCCACAGTTTTGTGCGATCCTCGGGTTTGGTGGTCCAGGAGAAATCACCGCCGCCGCAATCCCTGGCGATCTCGCCGAACGCCTTGGACTGCTCGGCGACCTCGATCTCGCTGCCGTGGAATTCGACCAGTAGTAGCGGCGTCTCCGGCAGCGTCAATTTCGAATAGGCGTTGCAAGCCTTCACCTGCGCGGCGTTGAGCAGCTCGATGCGCGCCACGGGAATGCCGGTCTGGATCGCGAGGATCACCGCCTGGCAGGCGCCATGCACCGTTTCAAACGAGACCGCGCCGGCCGCGATCATCTCGGGGATGCCGCGCAGGCGGATGGTGAGCTCCGAGATGATGCCGAGCGTACCTTCGGCGCCGACGAAGAGATGCGTCAGATCGTAACCGGCCGACGACTTCTTCGCGCGCGTGCCGGTCGTGATGATTTCGCCATCGCCGCGCACGACCTTCAGCGCCAGCACGCTCTCGCGTATGGTGCCGTAGCGTACCGCATTGGTGCCTGAGGCGCGCGTCGAGGCCATGCCGCCGAGCGACGCATCCGCGCCGGGATCAATCGGAAAGAACAGGCCCTGGTCGCGCAGATGCTCGTTGAGCGCCTTGCGCGTCACGCCGGGCTCAATCACGCAATCGAGGTCCTCGGCATGCACCGCGAGCACCTTGTTCATGTCGCGCAGGTCGATGCAGATGCCGCCGGCCGGCGCATTCACCTGGCCCTCGAGCGAGGTGCCGGTGCCGAACGCGATCACGGGCACGCCGTTTCCAGCGCAGATCCGCACCACGTCCTGGATGTCTTTGGTCTCCTGCGCCATCACCACGCCATCCGGCGGCTGGTTGGCGAGCCAGGTCGTGGTGTGACCGTGCTGCTCGCGCACGGCCTGCGAGGTGATGAAGCGGTTGCCGAAGCGCGCGGCGAGCGCTTCGAGCGCACTCGCCAGGGCTTTCGGCTCGGGCCGCGGCGGATTATTGGTGATGGTCATACCCACGGACATTCCTCCCGACTCAAGCGCGATGAAATCAGGATGAATCGTCATCGCGCTTTAGCTTGTTGTTTGAGCATGATCCTTTCGGAAAACCGCTGCACACTTTTGCGGATCATGATCTAAGGACCGTGGCAAAGGACATATGACCGGTCAAGTCAAGCGACCGGACGCATGTCGGGAAGAAATTGGCAGGAAGGAAAGATGACCGAGGCAGCCGCCCACGAGCCGAACGCCGAGCCGTTCCGTTCCTCGATCATGCAGATCGAGCCGAAATGGATCGACTATAACGGCCATCTCAACATGGCCTATTACAACGTGATGTTCGACAGGGCGATCGACCAGCTCTGGCTGAAGCTCGGGATCGGGCCGACCTATATGAAGGAACGTCACGGCTCGACCTTCACCGCCGAGTGCCATGTGCGCTATCTGCGCGAGATCCATCTCGGCGATCCCGTGCAGATCTCGGTGTGGCTGCTCGAAGCCGACGACAAGCGGCTGCACACCTTCGAGGAGCTTCGTCACGCGACCGAGGGCTGGCTGTCGGCGACTTCCGAAAACATGTCACTGCACATGGACATGACCTCGCGAAAAGTGGCGCCCTTCCCGGCCGACATTCGCGAAAACATCGCCTCCGTGGTCAAGGACCACAGCGCAGTAACGCGGCCTGAGGGCATCGGGAGAAACGTCGCGATGCCCTCGAAGCGGTAGTGCCTTAGAATGCTGTAACTCCTCATCCTGAGGAGCCCGCGAAGCGGGCGTCTCGAAGGATGCAGGTCAACAGTCGGGCCTCATGGTTCGAGACGCGCTTCGCGCTCCTCACCATGAGGGGCTTGTCACGCTAGACCCTGGTGCGGCCGCGGGCCAATCCGACCACGGCCGAGACCAGGAACAGCACGACCGCAATGAAGAAGATGACCTTGGCGATTTCGATCGAAGCGCCGGCGATGCCGCCGAAGCCCAGGATACCGGCGATCAGTGCGATAACCAGAAACGTCACAACCCAGCCAAGCATGGTCAAAACCTCCGTCTCGATGTTTGTCTTCCGATCGGCACGGCCTCGCGCCACGCCTCGTTTGCAAAGACAATCTCGACCTCGAAACGAAGGTTCCGGGCTGACAGGGGCGGAAATTCGCTGAGCGGACTGGAACAAATCGGCCCTCTGCGTACGTGGAAAACCCCTCGCCGCCGCCCCATATAGGGGCTAATCCCTGTTATGAAGGCTCCCTTCCGCCACCCCGCGGTGCCATCGTGGGGCCACTGATTCGCATGACCGAGCCGAGCAAAATCACCTCTCACAGCGTTCCCGACCACCAGCCCGCGGCCGGCGGCATTGCCGCGCGCGCCCGTGCCTCGGTGGGCCCGAAATATCTGGCCGGCCTCAATCCCGAGCAGCGCGACGCGGTGGAGACGCTGGACGGCCCCGTGCTGGTGCTCGCCGGCGCCGGCACCGGCAAGACGCGCGTGCTCACCACGCGCATCGCCCATATCCTGAGCCAGGGCCGCGCGCGCCCCGGCGAGATCCTGTCGGTGACCTTCACCAACAAGGCCGCGCGCGAGATGAAGCACCGGCTCGGCCAGATGCTGGGACAGGCGGTCGAGGGCATGCCGTGGCTCGGCACCTTCCACTCGATCGGCGGCCGGATCCTGCGGACGCACGCCGAGCTCGCACAGCTCAAGTCGAATTTCACCGTGCTCGATGTCGACGATCAGGTCCGGCTGTTGAAGCAGCTCCTGCAAGCCGAGAACATCGACGACAAGCGCTGGCCCGCGCGCATGCTGGCCGGCCTGATCGACGGCTGGAAGAACCGCGGGCTTAGCCCGGCGCAGGTGCCATCGGGCGAAGCCGCGATGTTCGCCAACGGCAAGGGCGGCAAGCTCTATGCGAGCTACCAGGAGCGGCTGAAGATCTTGAACGCCGCCGATTTCGGCGATCTGCTGCTGGAGAACATCCGCATCTTCCGCGAGCACCCGGATATCCTGCGGCAGTACCAGCAGCGCTTCAAGTACATCCTGGTCGACGAATATCAGGACACCAACGTCGCGCAGTATCTGTGGCTGCGATTGTTGTCGCCGGCGCCTTCAGCAACCAGGGCCGTCATTCCGGGGCGCGTCGAAGACGCGAACCACGACATGCAAATGCACGTCGGGGAATCTCCTGATGAGTCCACGGATCGAGATTCCGGGTTCGATGCTGCGCATCGCCCCGGAACGACGGTTACTCCTGCGACTCACGTCAAAAACATCTGCTGCGTCGGCGACGACGACCAGTCGATCTATGGCTGGCGCGGCGCGGAGGTCGACAACATCCTGCGCTTCGAGCACGATTTTCCCGGCGCCAAGGTCATCCGGCTCGAACGCAATTACCGCTCGACCGGCCACATCCTCGCCGCCGCCTCGCATCTGATCGCGCACAACGAAGGCCGGCTCGGCAAGACGCTGCGCACCGAGGACGAGGACGGCGAGAAGGTCACGGTCACCGGCGCCTGGGATTCGGAAGAGGAAGCCCGCGGCATCGGCGAGGAGATCGAGCAGCTCCAGCGCCAGGGCGAGAAGCTCAACGAGATCGCGATCCTGGTCCGCGCGTCCTACCAGATGCGCGAGTTCGAAGATCGTTTCGTCACGCTCGGCCTGCCCTACCGCGTGATCGGCGGCCCGCGCTTCTATGAGCGCGCCGAAATCCGCGACGCGCTGGCCTACCTGCGCGTCATCAACTCGCCGGCGGACGATCTCGCCTTCGAGCGCATCGTCAACACGCCCAAGCGCGGGCTTGGCGATGCCACGGTGCAGATGCTGCACGATCATGCCCGCAAGCGCCGCATTCCGTTGTTCGAGGCGGCGCGCGCCGTGGTCGAGACCGACGAATTGAAGCCGAAGGCGCGTGGCTCCTTGCGCGATCTCGTCACGCAATTCGACCGCTGGCGCGCCCAGCGCGAGGTGACCACGCATACTGATCTCGCGCAGATCGTGCTCGACGAGAGCGGCTATACCGAGATGTGGCAGAAGGACCGCTCCGCGGATGCCGCGGGCCGGCTCGAAAACCTCAAGGAGCTGGTGCGCTCGATGGAAGAGTTTGAGAACCTGCAAGGGTTCCTCGAGCACATCTCGCTGGTGATGGATCGCGACGGCGGCGCTGAGGAAGATGCGGTATCGCTCATGACGCTGCATTCGGCCAAGGGGCTCGAGTTCGACAACGTGTTCCTGCCGGGCTGGGAGGAAGGCCTGTTCCCGAGCCAGCGTACCCTGGACGAACAGGGCCGCGCCGGTCTCGAGGAAGAGCGCCGGCTCGGCCATGTCGGCCTGACCCGCGCCCGGCGTCGCGCAAAGCTTTATTTCGCGACCAACCGCCGGATCCATGGCACCTGGTCGACCACGATTCCCTCGCGCTTCCTCGACGAATTGCCGGCGGCCAATGTCGAGATCACGGAATCCAAGGGCGGCTCGGCCTGGGGCGGCACCGGCGGCTACGGCGCCTCGCGCTTCGATGACATGGAAGCCTTCGGCTCCAGCTATTCGACGCCGGGCTGGCAGCGCGCCCAGGCGAATCGCAATCGTGGCCAGGGCGGCCGCAACGGCGGCGGACGCGGCGGCCTCGAGGAAGAGCCCTCGCCGTTTTCCTCCGCGCCCGATTTCGGCGGCAGTTTTTCATCGCGCCGGCGCGGCCCGATGACGATCGAGGGCGAGCTGGTGGCAAAATCGACCGGCACGACGTCGGAATTCTCGATTGGCGACCGCGTCTTCCACCAGAAATTCGGCTACGGCCGCGTCGCCAAGATCGACGGCAACAAGCTCACCATCGCCTTCGACAAGGCCGGCGAGAAGAAGGTCGTGGACAGTTTTGTGCAGCGGGCATGAGACCGCGCCCTGTTGCGGCGGCGTTACGCCGCCAGCTTTCCTTGCTCCGCGCCCCTTGACCCTGGCGAACTTCCCCGTATCAGATGCGGCCATGGCCCGGGGCTTCATCACACTCGCCGTCCTTGCATTTGGCATGCCGTCGCTTGCGGCAGCCGAGACGATGAGCTTTGGCGATGCGATCGGCATGCTGGCCAAGAGCTGCGGTGCGGAGATCGTGGCCAATTGCCGCGGCGTGAACCCTGATTCGACGCGACTGAAGGAATGCTTGTCGCGTAACCGCGACGTGCTGTCACCGCAGTGCCAGACCGCTTACCTCGCGGCCTTCGACGCGATCCAGAAGCGTGTCGCCGCGCGCGTGACCGCGGCGAACGCCTGCCAGCGCGAGATCGTCAAGGTGTGCGGCGGCTCGACCAAGGAGACCAGCAAGTCGATCCCCTGCCTGATCTCGACGCCCAAGGGCATCAGCAACAACTGCCTGAAGGCGGTGGACGACGCGGGGTATCGCTGATGCGCCCGGCTCGACTCAGCCTGCAATCGATCGGCCTCGCTCTGGCGCTCGCGGCAGGACCTGTGGGCGCACAGACGGCGCCGCCGACACGGGACGACATCGTCGCCAAGCTCAACCATTTTGAGCAGGCACCCGATCTCGACCTCGCGGCGCTGAAGCAGCAGGTGATGGAGCGGGCCAAGACGCGGATCAAGAATGATCCGGGTCCGGTGAATCGCCCGCTGATCGCGCCTGACCTTGCGAGCCTGCCGGCCTTCAATACGCCGATCCAGTTCGACGACGACACGCCGATCATCCAGCCCTCGTCCTACCAGACGGTCGGCCGCACCGCGGATGCGCTGGTTCACGCCTCGCTGCTGCCCTACACCTTCCTGATCGTCGGCCACGTCGAATCCAATTCGAAGACACGGGAAGCCAATGCGATCCTGAGCCAGCGCCGCGCGGATGCGATCCGCGATGTGCTCGTCAACACGTTCAAGATTTCTGCCAAGCGCATCCAGTCGATCGGCCTTGGCGAGGAGCAATTCCTCGACCGTGCGCGTCCGACCTCGGCAGCGAACGGGCAGTTGCAGATCCTGACGCTTGCCAAGCTCCCCGAGGAGCAGGCCAGCCAGCCAGCCGCGCCCAAACCTGCGGCACCGGCCAAGAAGCCGGCAAAAAAACGCTAATTGATCGCATCTGGCAGCGCTCGGAACCCTTTGAGCCCCTGACTGTTTTTTGCGCGTACGCCGCCTCGAATACCTGCTCTGCGCGACAAATGCGCCGGTTTGTGCGGGGGACGAGCAGATGCTATAGGCTTGTCGCTTCCTCCGACCAGCATCCTCAGTGAGACCAAGATGGGTGGCTTTTTTCAACGCCAACTTGCCGTTTATGTCGAGTACCATCGCGATCCGCGGAACACGGCGATGCATGTCATCGGTATCCTTTTGCTGTTCACGGGCGCTGTAATGCCACTGACGCTGGTGAACGTCCCGCTGTTCGGATTCGAGTTCAGTCTTGCGCTGATTCTGGCGTTGCCGGTCCTCATCTATTGGCTGCTGCTGGATGTGGCGCTCGGGACCGGCATTCTGGCCGTGTCGATCGTGCTGTTTTCAATCGCGACGACCATTGCGGCGCAAGTCAGCACCGTCGCGATGTGGGCGATTTTCGCCACGCTGGTCGCGCTCGGCTTCGCCGCGCAGGCGATCGGCCATAAGGTTTTTGAGGGGCGCGAGGCCTCGTTGTTCACCTTTCCGTCTCATCTTTTGCTTGGACCGATGTTTGTAATGGCGAAATTTTTCATTGCGTTGGGTTTTCGTCGTGACCTTGCCGCGATTCTCGCGCCTGTTCCGACCAATTCCCTTTCAACCCGATAAGATTCCAGAGCGGAACAGCAGCAAACCTTCTTCATGGCTCTCGTACTGGTTACCGGTGGCAGCGGTTTCATCGGACATCATCTTGTAGAAGCGCTCCGCGCCAGAGGGCAGCGGGTGCGCGTTCTCGATGTGCGGCCGCCGGCCGCGCCGTGTGCTGACGTCGACTACGTCGCGGGCTCGGTGCTCGACGGCGACGCGGTGGATCGCGCGCTCGCGGGCGTCGATCAGGTCTATCACCTCGCCGGCCTGCCCGGCATGTGGGTCGCCAACAAGCAGGATTTCCACGAGGTCAATTGCCGCGGCACCGAGGTCGTGTTGACGGCGGCGCAACTGCGCGGCGTGTCGCGCTTCCTGCACTGCTCGACGGAATCGATCCTGTTCCCCTATTCGCAGCTCCGCGGCGTCCCGGCCGAGGAGGCGCTGCAGCCGGCCGACGCGATGCCGGGCGCCTATACGCGGTCGAAGTCGCTTGCCGAACATTGCGCGGCAAAGGCCGCGGCGGCGGGCTTCCCGCTCGTCATCGGCACGCCGACCATGCCGATCGGGCCGGTCGATCACAATCTCACGCCGCCCACCGCGATGCTGTGGTACTTCCTGCAAAAGAAGGTGCAGCCGCACATCAACTTCCTCGTCAACCTGGTCGATGTGCGCGATGTCGCCACGGGCCTCGTGCTCGCGATGGAGCGCGGCCGCATCGGGCACCGTTATATTCTCGGCGGCGACTGCGTCCGGCTCGGACAGATCCTGCGCATGATGTCAGTGATCAGCGGCCGCAAGCATTATCCCATCGCAGTGCCCGGCAGGCTCGCCGAGCTTTCGGCGATGATGCTCGAATACATCTCCGACCACGTCACGCACCGGCCGCCCAACGGCACGGGCGAGGGCGTGCGCATCGCGCTTGCCGCCAGCGACCTTTCGATCGACAAGGCGCGTACCGAGCTCGGCTACGCGCCGCGCCCGATCGAGCCGTTGCTGCGCGAAACCATCACCCATCTGCTCGCACGCGGCGGCCTGCAAACGCCGTCCGGCATCGAGCGTCACGCGCTCAGCTCGCGCGCGAGCTGAGCCCAAGCCCAAAAGCAAGAACCTTTCCGTATGTCCTTTGATTTCAGCAAACTTCTCTCTTTCGCCTGGGGTGGCTGGACCACGACCTGGCCGACCAAACTCCTGGCGCTGATCTGGCTCGCCTGGCTTGCGAGCTGGGTTGGAGCCTCGTTCTGGCAGGGCCGCACCAAGAAGCAGGTGATGACGCTGGACTCGCAACGCTATCGCCTGCCGATCCTGATCGGCGGCATCCTGTTCACACCGTGGACTGCGGGAGTGCTGAACGAGAAGCCGCTGTGGGTGTTCGGCGAGACCGGCGTCTACATCGCGGCGCTCGTTGTGCTCGCCGGCATCTCCTTCACCTGGTGGGGACGTCTTCATCTCGGCAAGTTCTGGTCGAACACCATTACCCACAAGGAAGACCACCGCGTCATCGACACAGGCCCGTATGGCATCGTGCGTCATCCGATCTACACCGGCCTGATCGCCGGCATGCTCGCGACCGGCATCGCGGTCGGCACCGTGACGGCGATCCTCGGCGCCATCCTGATCTCGCTCGGCATGTGGCAGAAGGGCCGGATGGAAGAAGTCTTCCTGTCGAAGGAGCTCGGCGAAGATGCCTACGGCGCCTATTGCCGCCGCGTCCCGATGATCATTCCGTTCCTGTCGCCGCGGTAACATCTGCGCGCGGGCCTGCCGCCCGACATCCGGTTCCGACGGAACGAATTGTCGCATCCGGACATTCCCCCTTCATTCGGCAAATGGAGAATGGGAATGAGGAAATATCTCTTTGCAGCAGCCATGATCGGCGCAATGGCGGTTCCCGCGCTCGCGGACGAGGTGGGCGTCGGCGTTCGCGCCGGCCCGGTCGGCGGTGGCGTGACGGTTGGTGAATCCCACGAATATCGAGATCGCGATCGCGATCGCACCACCATCATCAAGCAGCGCGAGCCGCGTGAGGACAGGACGACCGTCATCAAGAAGCAGAATGAGGACGGCAGTCGCGAGAAGACCGTCATCCATCACGACAACGACTGACAAAAAGGGCCCGCGAACCGGGCCCTTCTTCTTGCAGCCTTTTCGCGAGCGTCAGCGTAGCGACTTCAACGCACCGACTTGGGCGGCGTGGCGGCGGCCTGCGCCGGCATGGCCGGCAACAGATGACGCGGGATGATGACATCCTGAGCGGCAGCAAGGGGCGCGCTTTCGGACAACCCATTGGCCTGCGCGAGCGACCAGACCGGCACGTGATATTGCGTGGCGATGCGATCGAGCGTGTCGCCGGCACGCATCGGTAGCTTCACGCCCGAGTCCCACAATTCCACCAGCGTGTCGCCAGGAACGAGATAGCGCAGCGGCACGGGGTCGCCCTGCGCCTGCGCCGGCACGCGCGGCAATTGCGCGACCATGTCGACGATCTGGCGATGGATGTCTTCAGACTTCTCGATGTTGATGTGGGTGACGCGCTTGTTCTGCTTCAAATCGAAGCTCGCATAATGGCCGCGATAGCCGGGCTCGGCGACCACGTCGCCGCCGCCGAGCACGCTGTCGGACAGATAGATGTTGATGAAGCGCTCGACGTTGAGCGGCACGTTTCCAGTCGCGTGCGCGGGATCGATGGTGATCACGAGGCTGACCGGAATCTTCTCCTCGGCAAGCATCTCGGCGAAGATGATCGAGCACAGCCCGCCCATGGAATGCCCCATCAGCACGATCGGCGCAGGCTGTTCGCGGTAGGCGGAGATCGCGCGCTGGGCGACCAGCCGGCAGATCGTGAATTCGTAGACGTCGGCCTTGAAGCCGGCTTCCGTCAACCGCTCGGCGAGGCGGTCCATGCCGGTCGAGAAGATCGGCCCCAGCGCACCGCGGAAGAGATAGACGCGCGGCGACGGCCCAGGCTCGGCCTCAGCGGGCAGCGGCGGCGGTTGCGGCAGTGACGGCGCCACGATCGCGACAGCCTTCTTCGGCTTTGCCGGCGAAGCGACCGCCACGGCGGTCGACAAGCCGAGGAGCACGCCGGCCGCCAGCAGGACCAATCGCCTCAAAACAACCATGCGTCCTGCAACCCCACCGCGGGAAGGCGGGCGCCTTCCCTGTTCCGGCCTTACTGACCACCGATTTGGCAGAATTTGGGGCACATAGCCTGCTCAATTGCACGCCAACGCCAATGCGCCCGCCTACCGCTCGCTTATCGAGAACCGGCGATGCGTCTGAACCAGTCGTCCAGAAGCGCCTTCTCGTAGCCGTAGCGGCCACCCAGGCGGCCGGAGGGGTTCATGAGATAGTTCATGTCGCTCAGATCGTCCTCGCCGCTCGTCGTGCGCCGGCCTCCGCCACTCAGCGTGTAGCGCAGCTTGATGCGCGGCGGCGTGACGTCGCGCATCACTCGCACGTCCGAGCCACGCCCCCTTGGCTCGTCCTGGCCGGCAAGATCGACATCCAGAACATCGATGCTCAGATTCTGCCCCGGAGCGAGAAGCCGCCTGCCCTGGCTTTCGAGATAGGCGCGAAACTCGGCCAGCGTGGCCTCGCGCGATCCGCCACCGTAAGCATCCGCGTCGGTGTACCGCTCAGGATTGATGAGGCGGACCTTGACGGCGGCAATGCCGGACGACGGACAGACCAACGCAGCCATCAGCACGGCGGCGGCAACCAACCCCCTGATCATGTGAGCCTTGCTTTTCCGAATGCGTTCAGTCGAGCTTCCCACGAACTCGGGAACGCCAGAATTGACATCGATAGTCCGTTTCGGCACTTAGAATCGTTCAATCGGGCCGGCACGTGCTCTCGCCTGATCATCTGGCGGCGTGATCGGCCCTGACGTTCATATCCGAGATCGCTCATATCCGAGATCGCTCATGACGACGCCAGCCTACATCGAACCGCTCAGCGGCACGCTCTATCCGCTGGACCAGCCGCGCTGGTGCTCCGACGACCGCAAGCCGCTGATGGTGACGCCGCTGCGCGGCATCTCGCGCGACGAGGTCGATCGCAGCGTGCGCTCGCTGTGGCGGTATCGCGCGGCGCTGCCGGTCGATATCGCGAGCCCGATCTCCATGGGCGAAGGCTGCACGCCCCTCGTGCAGAAGGAGTGGGGCGCGTTGAGGCCCTACTTCAAGCTCGAATGGTTCAATCCGACGGCCAGCTTCAAGGATCGCGGCACCACGGTGATGCTGTCTTTCATCCGCCAGCTCGGCATCAACGCAGTGCTCGAGGACAGCTCGGGCAATGGCGGCGCATCGGTCGCCGCCTATGGCGCCGCCAGCGGAATGAAGATCAAGATCCTGGCACCCGCGTCCACCTCGCCGATGAAGATCGCGCAGGTGCGCGCTTATGGAGCGGACATCCAGCTCGTGGAAGGGCCGCGCGAGGAGTCGGAGGCGGAAGCGATCCGCCAATCCAGCCACATCTTCTATTCGAGCCACAACTGGCAGCCCTTCTTCCTCGAAGGCACGAAATCGCTCGCTTACGAGATGTGGGAGGATTTCGGCTATTCGGCCCCCGACAACGTCGTCGTTCCCGTCGGTGCCGGCAGCAGCCTGCTCGGCTGCTATCTCGGCTTCAAGGAACTGCTCGCGGCGGGGCAGATCGCGCGGATGCCAAAGCTGTTCGCCTCGCAGCCCCTGAACTGCTCGCCGCTCGATGCGAGCTTCACGGCAGGCGTCGATACGCAGGTCTCGCGCGAGGTCCACAAGACCATCGCCGAGGGCACCGCGATCAAGAGCCCGCTACGCCTGCGGCAGATGGTGGCGGCATTGAGGGAAACCGGCGGGGGCACGGTGGCCGTCCCCGAAGAAGGCATCGTCGCGGGGCTGAAGAAGCTCGCGGTCACAGGCCTGTTTCCCGAGCCGACATCGGCAAGCGCCGCCGCCGCGCTCGACGAGCTTGCCCGGCGTGGCGCCATTCGCCCCATTGAGCGCACCGTCGTCGTCATCACGGGAACGGGAATCAAGGCGGCGTCGCTGATCACCGAGATCCTCGGCTAGCGCCGACGCGGCGGGGCGAGACGCCCCGCGGGACTCGCCTAGTTCCGAGCCGGCGCGGCAGCCGCGGCCGAACGCGCGACCGGCTTCGGCGCACGCGGCTCGGCCTGCGGGGCCGCGGGTGCACGCGAGCGCATCACCGCGGCATCGATCTCGGCGATCACGCGGCGCTGGATCAACTCGTTCTTGTCGATCGTGATGTGACCGGCGCCGGAGCCACGCACGTCGACATTGTCGAGCTTGCCGCGGAAGCCATCCGCCGCGCGCACCGGCTCGCCGGGGCCGTCGCCGATATAGAGATTGATGTAGCGCTCGGCGCCGGTCGAGAGCTTGGTCTTGAACACGGAGTCGAGGCCGATCGCGAGCTTCACGGGCACGCCGAGACGATTGAGCTTGGCGATCATGTCGGGCAGCGCGGTCGCACCCGAGGAATGCCCGACCAGAATGATGGTCTTCAGCCGCCCAGCCTTGTAGGCGGCGGCGGCCTCATCCGCGAGCGAGGACCACGAGACGAAGTTCGCAACCGTCACCGGGATGCCCTGTGCCTCGAGCCGCGAGCCGATGGTGTCGAGCCCGAGCGAGAAGATGTTGAGCACGCCGCGCAACAGATAGACATGCGTCGTCGCCGCCGGGTTCGGCGCCGTCGGAGCAGCCGTGGCGGGCCGCGGGCTGATGGCGAGTGCCGTCACCAGGCACAGGCAGAGCGCCCATGTCTTGAGTGCTGACAAGTGGCTTGCGCCGGCTGCGTAACGGCCGTTCGGTCTCATCGATCTTTTCCCTGGGAACACGCTTTCGCAATTGGCCGGAATCGTAGCCATGGCCTGCTCGCAGACGCAACAAAGAGCCGCGTGAGCAACAATCTTATCCGCGGCCCGTGACTGTTGCGCAACAGTTGCCCGGAACCCGTCACTGAAGAGGCTGTTTTGAGACCATTTTTCTCCAGGGAATTGCAGCCGGGGAAAGGCGTTCCTATTTCAGGGCTCCGCTGACCTGCCCTCCAGGGGCGGGTTCCAGCGTCCCCTCCCCAGTCCTTTCGGCCATCATGTCCTCCATCATCTCCGTCGCCAACCTGTCGAAGACCTATGGGTCCGGCTTCAAGGCGCTGAAAAACGTCAACCTCGACATCAAGCGGGGCGAGATCTTTGCGCTGCTTGGCCCCAACGGCGCCGGCAAGACCACGCTGATTTCGATCATCTGCGGCATCGCCAATCCGACCGAAGGCAAGGTCATGGTCGGCGGCGAGGACATCGTCAGCTCCTGGCGCAAGGCGCGCTCGCTGATCGGCCTGGTGCCGCAGGAGCTGCACACCGACGCATTCGAGAGCGTGTGGGCAACGGTGAGCTTTTCCCGGGGCCTGTTCGGCAAGCCGAAGAACCCCGCCCACATCGAGAAGGTGCTGAAGGACCTCTCGCTCTGGGACAAGAAGGACAACAAGATCATCACGCTCTCCGGCGGCATGAAGCGTCGCGTGATGATCGCCAAGGCGCTGTCGCACGAGCCGCAGATCCTGTTCCTGGACGAGCCCACCGCCGGCGTCGACGTCGAGCTGCGCAAGGGCATGTGGGAGGTGGTGCGCACCCTTCAGCAATCCGGCGTCACCATCATTCTCACCACCCACTACATCGAGGAAGCCGAGGAGATGGCCGACCGCATCGGCGTCATCAACAAGGGCGAGATCGTGCTGGTCGAGGACAAGGCGACCTTGATGCAGAAGCTCGGCAAGAAGCGGCTGACGCTGCATCTTGCGCAGAAAATCGATGCGCTGCCGGTGAGTCTGGCGCCCTACGCCCTTGAGCTTCGCGAAGGCGGCGCGACGCTGGTCTACGACTACGACACCAAGGGCGAGCGCACCGGCATCACCAGCCTGCTCGGCGACCTCCGCAGCGCCGGCATCCGGTTCGCTGACCTCGACACGACGCAATCGTCGCTCGAGGATATCTTCGTCGACCTCGTGAGGACGTCATGAATCTGCACGCCGTTCGTGCCATCTACCTGTTCGAAATGGCGCGCACCTGGCGCACGCTGGTGCAAAGCATCGTCTCGCCGGTGGTCTCGACCTCGCTGTATTTCGTGGTGTTCGGTGCCGCGATCGGATCGCGCATCGACCATGTCGAGGGCGTGAGCTACGGCACGTTCATCGTGCCGGGCCTCGTGATGCTGTCGGTCTTGACCCAGAGCATCGCCAACGCCTCCTTCGGCATCTACTTCCCGAAATTCGTCGGCACGATCTACGAAATCCTCTCCGCGCCGATCTCCTATTTCGAGATCGTGCTCGGCTATGTCGGAGCGGCCGCGACCAAGTCGATCATTCTCGGCCTGATCATTCTCGCCACCGCCGGGCTTTTCGTGCCGCTGCATATCCACCATCCGATCTGGATGCTGACCTTCCTTGTGCTGACCGCGGTGACCTTCAGCCTGTTCGGCTTCATCATCGGCATCTGGGCCGACGGCTTCGAGAAGCTCCAGATGATCCCGATGCTGGTGGTGACGCCGCTGACCTTCCTCGGCGGCAGCTTCTACTCCGTGAACATGCTGCCGTCGGGCTGGCGCACGGTCGCGCTGCTCAACCCGGTGGTCTATCTGATCTCCGGCTTCCGCTGGAGTTTCTTCGAGATCGCCGATGTCAGCGTGGCCTTGAGCATTGGCATGACCACGGCCTTCTTGGTGGCCTGCCTGGTCATGATCGGCTGGATCTTCCGCACCGGCTATCGGCTGAAGAATTGACGTCTGCCGTCATTCCGGGGCGTGCGAAGCATGAACCCGGAATCTCGGGCCACAACCTCTAGATTCCGGGCTCGCGCGCTCTGCGCGCGCCCCGGAATGACGATCTGAGCCGTCACCTGTAGCAATGGAAGTGGTGGTAGCCGTCATAATAACCGCGGCAGCGATGGCGCCAGCCGTGATGGGGAATGCCGAACACGCCCTCGACCGCGCCCACGGCGCCGCCGACACCAGCCCCGACAGCGCCTCCGACCACGCCGCCGACAGGCCCGGCGACGCGGTTGCCTTCATAGGCACCTTCCTGGGCGCCGCGCACGATGCCCTGGGTATGTCCCGGCTCCGGCAGGAGCGCAAGCAGCAGGCATGCGGCAAACAGGGGGCGTAAAGGCAAACCAGCCGGCAACGCGGCCGCGGTTGAGCGAGCTTTGTTCATCTCAATATCCCAGTGGATGGACCGGCGACTTGACCGGTGACGGCAGGCGGTTTGAAACGCCGCTGCGGCCAAATGGTTGCGCATCCGTGACGGCGAATTGGCGATGCGCCGCGCTCGCGAAAATGTCACGCCGCACGCGCGGATTCGTGATGAAGCAGCCTTGCTTACGCCCGGCGCCAAGTTAACGATGGGCAAGTCGGGCCACTGGAACCGAAACCTGATTGCGGGCATAGTACACGCCGGGGGACGGAGAGCCGCGGCGCTTGCGCGAACGGGCCGGAGGCCAGGAGTAAAATGCGTACCTTATTTGTTGCAATCGTCTCATTGATGCTTTTCAGCGCGGGCACCGCGCAGGCCAAGGTCGACATCACCATCGACAAGGACAATCAGCGGATGACCGTCGCGGTCGACGGCGTCGCGCGTTATCACTGGCCGGTCTCGACCGGCATCCCTTCCCGCGAGACGCCGAGCGGCAGCTTCCGCGCCTTCCGCATGGAAGAGGATCACTACTCCAAGGAATTCGACGACGCGCCGATGCCGCACTCGATCTTCTTCACCAAGATCGGGCATGCGATCCACGGCACCGACTCGGTCGGCCGGCTCGGCACGCCAGCGTCCCATGGCTGTGTGCGGTTGTCGCGCGAGAATGCCTCGACGCTCTATGCGCTGGTGCAGGAGCAGGGCGTGCTCAACACCACAGTGACTCTGACCGGCTCGGCCCAGGTCGCCTTGATGCGCAATCCGCGCAGCCGCGGCACCAGCGCGGTGGCGCGCGCCGCGCAGCCGTACGGTGACCAATACACTGCAGCCGGCGAACCCGTCGACCTGACGCCGCAGGCGCAGCCGGGACGCCGCGTGGTGCCGCAGGACGACGGCTATATCTACCCGGCCGACGGCAGCGACACCGGCGCCCGCTATCCAGCACCGCGCAGCTCGCGCCAGGTCTATGATGCGCAGGTCTATCAGCCGCAGCGGCAGTACCAGACTTACGATCCGAGCTACGGCCAGCAGGGCTATTATCAGCAGCAGCCCCGCCAGTACTATCAGCCGCGCACCTACTACAACTATCAGAACTGACGGCTGAAGCGACCGGCTATCTGGACGCGCTAACCACCTTCGCCGACCAGCACGAACGGCGCCCAGACGGCGGGATCGGCATTGCGCGGCGAGGCGCGGTCGGCGATCAGCGCCCGCATGGAGCGGCGCAGTGCCTCGGCGCGGCCGATGCCGGGATGTGAGGCGAGTTCGGAGAACGCGCCGGTGGTCAGCCGCACGGCCGCCTCGGAATCGACCGGCCAGTGCGACACCAGCAGCGCGCGGGCACCGGCGTAGAAGAATGCGCGCGCAAGGCCCGACAGGCCCTCGGCACCGGGCCTGTCGCCGGCCGCCGTGTTGCACGCCGACAGCACCGCCCAGTCGGCATCGAGCTTGAGCCTTGCGATCCGGCTGGCGGTGAGCAGGCCGTCGTCCTCGCGCGTCGGCTTGTCCGGCAAGGTCAGCACCAGGGCGGGCTCGGCGAGACCGTTGACCTCGCCGGCCACGAGACCATGCGTCGCGAAATCGACGACGCGATACTGATCGAGCGGCAGCGTGCTGACATTGGTGACGGTCGCGGCCGGACCGAGCTTGACGTCGTCCTGCGGCGAGGCGCCGAGCGCGCGCGCCACCGCCTGCAATTCGCCCGCGGTTTCCGGGAGCGCCGGCAAGCCCGTGCGCAGCCGCTCCAGATCGACGCTCGTGCCATCATAGTAGCTCTGGTAAGGCTGCACATTGCGCCCGGCGCTCGCGCGCTTGTCGCCGCTCGCGCGCTGGAACACAGGATCGCCGAACCCGACGAACGGTCTCGACGCACGCGAATCCTTCGCAAAGCTGCGTAGCGCGCGCAGGCTCGCCACCGAGGGCAGCACGGTGATCACGCGCTCATTGAGCAGCCAGGCCGCCTGCCGGTAGCGATCATCCTTGCCGAGCGCTGGATCGGGTTTCTTCGTCACCAGCACGTGGAACGGCAGGCTGGTCAGCGCGCCCGCGGGAACCACCAGCAGTTTCGGCTTGCCGGAGATGTCCGCCATGACCGGACCAAGCAGCGCGGCGTAGAGCTCAAAGGCGGCATCGAGATCGAACGATGTCTGCGTCGCCTCGGAATTGGCAAGTCCGAGCCGCAGATGCGCGACGCGGTCGCTGATCGCCTTGCTGCCGAGCGCGATCTGGCGCAGCGCGCTCGTCTCACGTGTCACGGCGAACACGTAGGTCTTGTCGTCCAGGACGAGAAAGGCGACCTGCGCCTCATCGGGCTTCAGTAGAGCCTGCGCCTGCGCGATCGGCAGCGGCTCGGGATCCGACAGTTCGGCGTAGGCGGGAAAGCCCTTGTCGAGCAGGGTCGAGGCCTCGTCGTAGGATTTTTGCGTTCGCGCGATCTCAGCGCGAAGGCTGCTGATCAGCACGTCGTTGCGCTTACCGTCGGGCTGGCCGAGCTCGGTCGTGACGCGCTTGTCGAGCGTGTCGAGCATGACTTTCAGGTCCTGCTGCCGCCGCACCAGCACCGCGATTGCGTCACTGCCGGCGCCGAACCGCACCGCCATCTGCGACAGCGCCGCGCCCGCCTTGGTATCATGGGCCCGCTGCGCGGCGCCAAACGCCTCGTCCCTTGCCGTATCGTCAGGCCTGCCGTCCGAAACGCGCCAGATCGCTTCGATCAACGCCGGGTCAATCTCGGTGAAACGGGTGAACTGCGTATTGCGCAGCGCGTTCAACGCCGCCGATGCCCGCCGCAGCATCGCGAGCGCATCGGTCCATTTGCCTTCGCGCGCGTCGACGTCGGCGAGATTGACCATCGTGGCAATGGTGTCCTGATGGTTCGCGCCGAGCCTCTCCTGTGCGATGGCGAGCGCACGGCGAAGTTTTTCCCGTGCATCGGCGAGCTGACCGGTCCTGAGATCGAGCACCGCGATGCTGCGAAGATCGCCGATGAGCTGCGGATGGGCATTGCCCAGCAGGCGCTCGTCGATCTCGAGCGCGCGGCCGAGATATTGCCTGGCCTCGTCGGCTCGTCCAGCCTCCACCAAGGCCTGACCGAGCGAGTTCGCCGCGACGGCGGTCTGGGCGGCGCCCTGGCCGAACTTCCGCTCCATCAGCAGCAGCGAGCGCTGGTAGAGCGGGATCGCCTGTTCGGCTCGGCCGAGGCTGCGATAGCTGTTGGCGAGGTTGGTGAGGATGCGCCCGACATCGGCGCTGTCGGCGCCGAACGCCTTCTCGTCGATCGCAAGCGCGCGCTCCTGCAGGCCCACGGCCGCCTCGACCTTTCGCTGGTCGACATAGTTGTTGGCGAGGTTGACGAGCGCAATCGCCGTGATCGGGTGGTTGGGGCCGTATTGCTTTTCATAGGCCTGAAGCATCTGCTGATAGAGTTTTTCCGCTTCGGCAAAGCGCGACTGCCGCTCCAGAACGATTGCCAGATTGCCAGTCGCCCCCGTAACGAGCGGATGATCCTCGCTACGCCGCGCGCGGCCGACCGCGAGTGCGCGCCGGAAGATCGCCTCGGCATCGGCAAAGCGGCCGACGGCCTGATAGAGGTTGCCGAGATCGTTCAGCGTCTTCTCGTGGTTGGGAGCAGCTTCAGCATCGCGGCCATAGGCCTTGTCGAGTGTGTCGAGCGCCTGCTTCAGGAGACGCTCGCCGTCGTCGAAGCGTCCGAGCAGGCCGTACACGTCGCCGAGATCGTCCATCGCTGTGGCAATTTCGTGCGGCGGTGCATTCGGGGTGTTTTGCCAGCTCGCCAGCGCGGTTTCGAAATAGCGCGCGGCCTCACCAAAATTCTCCTTGTCGCGCGCAAGCCCGCCGAGAGCGGCAAGGGTGCTTGCAAGCCTGACGTCATTGGCGCCGAAGGAAGATGTGCCGAGCGCCAGCGCACGCTCGGCGATCGCCGTCGCCTCGGTGCGTCGGTCGAGCATGCCGAGGGAGGTGACCAGGATGTTCGAGGTACGCAGCGTCGAGGCAACGTCGGTGTTGCGCAGCTTGATCGCGAGCGCCGCGTTGAGCTTGTCGACGGCCTCGCCGTAGCGTCCGAGATTGTGCAGGCACAGGCCTTCATTGTGCAGCACCCCGGCATAGTTCATGTTGTCGGTGCCCTGCCGCCGGCGAACCAGCACCTCGAGCTTCTCGGCGGCCGCCAGGGCCTCGGCCATGCGGCCCGCCTGGATGCTTGCCGCCATCTGCGCCTGGAGCGAATCAAAATCATTGCCGCGCTGGGCGAAAGCGGGCTCGCCGAATAACGAGACCGCCAGCATGAGGGCGGCGAAGACGCGAGCGCGGCGCATATGGAGGCCCCCGTCACACGCTTCAAATGACAATGGCCTCAAGAGTAAAGGCCGCAGCCGCCGCTGTCGACAGCATGCGAGGACGCCGGGCCGCGGCCTGAAAGCCACGGTCTCCGATCTTCAGCACTCGGGCGAAGCCAACGGGCGCAAATGCCTGTAGACTGGCCAAAGCCGTCGAAAACCGGTTCAAACCTCCTGCTTCCCTCTTGCCCTGCGTGCCCCGATGCCATCCCCTGCCCTGACGATCCTAACGGCCTTTTGTGTTCTCATCGCTGGACGGGCCATGGCCTTCGATTCAACCTTCGATCTCGAAGCGCATCGCGGCGGGCGCGCGCTGCTGCCGGAAAACACCCTGCCCGCCTTCGCCAACGCGCTGTCGATGGGCGTCGACACGCTGGAGCTCGACGTCGGCGTCACCGCGGACGGCGAGGTCGTCGTGTCGCATGAGCGCGGCCTCAATCCGGATCTCGCGCGCGACGCCGCAGGCGCCTATGTCGGTGCTCCGGGGACGCCGTTCGTAAAACTGCGGCTCGACGAGGTCAGGACGTATGACGTCGGTCAGATCCGCCCTGACAGTGCCTACGCCAAGCAGTTTCCCGAGCAGCGCGCGGTGCAGGGGACGCGGATTCCGACGCTGAAGGAGGTGTTCGCGCTAGTCGAAAAATCCGGCAATACGCGCGTGCGCTTCAACATCGAGACCAAGATCGATCCGAACCATCCGGACGAGTCGCCGGATCCGCGAGCCTTTGTCACGCATCTTCTCGGCCTCATCGACGCCGCGGGGTTTTCGGGCCGCGTCATGATTCAGTCCTTCGACTGGCGGACGCTGCTTCTGGTCCAGCAGCAGGCACCGAAAATTCCGACCGTCTATCTGACGCTGCAGCGCGGCTCGGCGCCGACCAACGCCCTCGACAGAGCCACCGAGTGGACGGCGGGCTTCAATCCGGCCGATCATGGCGGCTCTCTGCCACGCACGATCAAGGCGGCCGGCGGCGCGGTCTGGTCACCCTATTTCGGCGACGTGACCGCGGCTCTGGTCACGGAAGCTCACGAGCTCGGCCTGCGCGTCGTCGTCTGGACCGTCAACAAGGCGGACGACATGGCGCGGATGATCGAGATCGGCGTCGACGGCATCATCTCCGATCGCCCCGACCTGTTGCGGCAGGTCGCCGGCGAAAAAGGCATCGCGCAGCCCGCAGGCACGCCGGTCAGTCCGTAGGTCTCCCCTCGCGCGGGCGCCGGGCTACGAACTTTCAGCTACTCCCCGTCCCGCAGACGCCGGTACAGCGCGCCGATGATGTTGGAGTAGTCGTCGGTCCAGACCCGCACCTTGTCGTCGGCCTCGGTCTCCTCCCATTGCTTGGAGGAGGCGAGCTTTCCGACATCGGCTTCCTCGCGCGCGGAGACGACGACGTCGGTCGCGAAGATGTAGTCCGCATCACGCCCGGAATCCTCGTTGTAGACCCAGCTCTTGAGATCGTTGGCATCGGCAATGCCGACCACGACCGGCTCGAGGTCGAGATGGCGGTTGGAGATGTGCATCACGACTGCGCCGTGCGGGGCGAGCTTGTCCTTGTAGATCTTCATCGCTTCTTCGGTCGCAAGATGGATCGGGATCGCGTCCGAGGAGTAGGCATCGACGATGATGAGGTCATAGATGCCGTCAGGCTCCTTGGCGAAGGTCAGACGCGCATCGCCGATCACCGGCTTCAGGCCCGGCGCACAGCTCGAGATGTAGCGGAAATATTTGGGATCGCTCGCGGTATCGACCATGGTCTGGTCGATCTCGAAGAACTTCCAGCTTTCGCCGGGTTCGGCGGCGCAGGCGAGCGTGCCGGAGCCGACGCCGATCGCGGCCACCTTTAGCGGTGCGCCCTTGCGCTCGCGCATGGCAGCGATGGCCTGACCGATGCCGCCATCCCTGTGATAGTAGGTGATCGGCTCGGGCCGCCCCTCGACCGGCGTGCCGTCATTGTTGCGGAAACGCTCGGCGCCGTGGATCGTGGTGCCGTGCATCAGCACGTGGAAATAACCGCCGGGCGTCACCACGATCTTGTGCACGCCGAAGAAGCTGCGCACCGTCTCGACGCGGCCTTCATCCGCCGGGTAGACGCGGGTCAGCGCCAGTGCGAGCACGATCGTTGCAAAGATCTTCCAGCGGTTGGCATTGAGCGCGAGCGCCAGAAGCGCTGCGAGCAGGCCGACGGCGCCGGCGATCCAGACGCGGTGATCCTCGAACCAGGTCGTGACCTGCTCTGGGATTTGGCCGGTTGAATAGGACGGCGCCACCAGTGCGATGGCGAGCGCGGCGAGCACGAGCCAGTACCACTTCATGATGGAAGCAAGCCGCTCGCCTGCCGATGGCCGGCATAGCGCGGCGAGCGCGATCAGGATCGGATATTCCGCGATCCAGGAGAAAGTGAAAGGCGCGACGAGGCCGGCGAACAGGCCGCCGACCATGCCGCCGAATGACAGCGCGACATAGAAGCCGGTGAGATATTTTGCGGCCGGTCGCGTGCGCGCCAATTCGCCATGGCAGGCCATAGCGATGACGAAGAAGCAGAGCTGGTGGCCGCCCAGCGTCAGCAGCAGATTCTGCTCGCCGCCGAAAGCCAGCAGGATCACGGTGCCGGCAATCGCGAGCGGCTGGAGCCTCAGCATCCATCTGTGCGGCAACAGCGGCCGCGACTGGAACACCAGCACCCAGGTCAAGAGGTAGAGCGACAAAGGCACCACCCAGAGAAGCGGTGCGGCGGCGACGTCAGTCGAGATATGCGCGGTTACCGCGATCAGGAGGCCGGAAGGCACCGCAGCAAGGAAGATCCACCGTGTGCGAACGAGCCAGCTCGGGGCCGGCGAGCTCGTGTCCTCGGTTCGCGCCTCAGCCACCGCCGGCGCCGGCGAGCGCAACAGCAGCACGCCACAGGCCGCGATCAACAGGATCAATAACCCATAGCCGACGGTCCAGAGCCAATTCTGTGTGCGCAGCGTGAACACCGGCTCCAGCAGCACCGGATAGGACAACAGCGCGAGGAAGCTGCCGATATTGGAGGCGGAGTAAAGGAAATAGGGATCGGGACCATCGGGGTGGCCAGTGCGGACGAACCACGCCTGCAACAGCGGATTGTTGGCGGCGAGCGCGAAGAACGGCAGGCCGATCGACACTGCAAACAGGCCGAGCAGCCAGAACGCATAGCCCGAGGTCGGAGGCTCGCCGAACGAATGCGCAATCCCGAGCGGCAGCGTCAGCAAGGCCACTACCAGCAGCACGAGATGGATGACGACGGGAATCACGCGGTTCCTGATCTGCATCAGGAAATGCGCATAGGCATAGCCGGCGAGCAGTAGCGACTGGAAGAACACCATCGCCACCGACCACACCGCCGGCGAGCCGCCGAGCCGCGGCAGCACCATTTTCGTGAACAGCGGCTGCACCGAGAACAGCAGCAGCGCGCTGACGAAGATCGCGGCGGTGTAGACCGTCAGCACCAGCCGGTTGCGCGAGGCGGACGGCTGCTCGGTGACGGTGGGAGGCACGATCGAATCCATGAAAGCTCCGGCAAAACCCCGGCGGGCGCCGGGCGCGCGCAATGGAGCACAAGGCGCATGAACGGGCAATAAAGGGTGGGACTGTCGCGACAGCGAATGCCTGATATACAGGCGTCATTTCCGGGACCGCCTCTGCGGCGGCAGTCGAGAATGTTGAAGCTTTCATGACCGAAACCGACGTCGTCATCATCGGCGCGGGCCATAACGGCCTCACCTGCGCGGCCTATCTCGCGATGGCGGGGCTGCGGGTGACGGTGGTCGAGCGGCGCAAGGTTGTCGGGGGCGCCGCGGTGACCGAGGAGTTCCACCCCGATTTCAGGAATTCGGTCGCCGCCTATACGGTGAGCCTGCTCAATCCGCAGGTCATCAGCGATCTCAAGCTCGCCGAGCACGGCTTGCGTATCGTTGAGCGGCGTGCGCAGAATTTTCTACCCGCAGCCGATGGCAGCTATCTCGTCACCGGTGAAGGGCGAACGAAAGACTCCGTGGCCCGGCTCAGCGCGCATGATGCCGAGGCGCTCGACGGCTTTTCGCGCGAGCTCGAGGCCATCGCCGACGTGCTGCGCCAGTTCGTGCTGCGCGCGCCTCCGAACCTCGTGGAGGGCTTTGGCACGGGTAGCATCCGCGAGAGCATCAACGCTCTGCAAAGCGCCAACATCCTGCGCCGCTTGAGCCTGGAGCAGAGCCGCAGCCTGCTCGACCTGTTCACGCGGTCGGCCGGCGAGATGCTGGACGATCGTTTCGAGCACGATCTCGTCAAGGCGCTGTTCGGATTCGACGCCATCGTCGGCAACTACGCCAGCCCATATGCGGCTGGCTCGGCCTACGTGATGCTGCATCACGCCTTCGGCGAGGTGAACGGCAAGAAGGGCGTCTGGGGCCACGCCATCGGTGGCATGGGCGCAATCACGCAGGCGATGGCGCGCGCCGCGCGCGACCAGGGCGTTGCGATTCAAACCGACGCCGGCGTGCGCGAGGTGATCGTCGAGCGTGATCGTGCTGTGGGCGTCGTGCTGGAGAGCGGCCAGAGCATCCGCGCGAAATACGTTGCCTCCAACGTCAACCCAAAGCTACTCTATACGCGCCTCGTCGCAGCGGACGCCGTCCCTGCCGACTTCCTCGCCCGCATCCGGCACTGGAAGAACAGCTCTGGCACCTTCCGCATGAACGTCGCGCTGGATCGCCTGCCGTCCTTTACGGCGCTCCCTGGCGACGGCGATCATCTGACCTCCGGGATCATCATCGCGCCGAGTCTCGCCTATATGGACCGCGCCTATCTGGATGCGCGCGAGCAGGGCTGGAGCAGCTCACCTGTCGTCGAGATGCTGATCCCCTCGACGCTCGATGACACGCTCGCACCGGCAGGCAAGCACGTCGCCAGCCTATTCTGCCAGCACGTCGCGCCGGAGCTGCCTGAGGGCCAATCGTGGGACGACCATCGCGAGGAGGTCGCCGACCTCATGATCGCGACGGTGGACAAATACGCACCGGGCTTTGCCGCGAGCGTGCTTGGCCGCCAGATCCTCTCCCCGCTCGATCTCGAGCGGCAATTCGGCCTGCTCGGCGGCGACATCTTCCACGGCGCACTGACACTCAACCAGCTCTTCTCGGCCCGCCCGATGCTGGGACACGCCGACTACCGCGGGCCGCTGAGGGGCCTCTACCATTGCGGCTCCGGCGCGCACCCCGGCGGCGGCGTCACGGGCGCGCCCGGCCACAATGCGGCGCGGACGATCTTGAGGGATCACCGCTCTCTGTTCGCAGGCCGTGGATAAGCGTGTGGATAGCCTGGGAGAAACCCTGGGGACCGACTGGGGACATCCTCGCACGACGGCCGGGATATCCCTGTGGACAAGCCGGTGGACAAACCTTGGGCTAACGAAGGGAAACCCTGTGCAGCGGGTAGCGTCTCACTTTGAATCTGGAGGCCTGTGGCCAGAGACCAGTTGGATATGAAGGTCTTGGGCCACTATTTGACGCGCCCATTCGGCCTGGTCTTCCATTATCAATTTTGCGACCAGCAATTCGTCGACGATTGACGCGCCGACTTCTTCGCTCCAACGAAGGTCTGCGGCGTTTCGCTTCTCATCTATCACACGTCACTCCCTTTCGAAGCTTAGAGACACCACCGGACACCGTCAGAAACGACTGCGCCCGCAGGGGGCGTTCCCCCGCGGGCGTCGATCGCTGTCTTCAATGAAATAGCCCCCGCTCGGAAAAGGGAGGCGGAAATTACTTCAAGGAGCTGCTAACTGAACCGAACTTGTCATTCAGGCTGGTACCCAGGTTGTTGACCACGGTAATGATCGCCAGGGCGATGCCGGCTGCGATCAGACCGTATTCGATCGCGGTGGCGCCAGACTCATCAGACCAGAACTTTTGAACCATGCGCTTCAAGATTTGCCTCCAATTTCCAGTTTCGTTGGCTGCACCCAACATCCGGTAATCTACGGAGCGGAACCTAAAGTTGAATAAACACGGGAACCACAAGTTTTGAGAATGATGCGAGGCGATAACTCATTAAATTGGATCGAATTGAGCGAGTAAATTTGAATCAAATGCCCCCATTCCCCACCCACCGCGCGAGCTTTGCGATAGGCGACGAGGCCGCCGCCAAGCGTGTCGTCGACATCCTGACCGAGGTCTTTTTCGATGGTGACGCGGCGGTCGCCGCATTCGAGCAACCCGACGGGCGCTGGGATGTCACCCTGCACTTCGCGGATGCGCCGGATCAGGATTTCCTGAGGGGAATCATCGCTGAAGCGGCAGGTAGCCAGACCGCGGACACGCTGGTGTTCGACAGCGTCGAGGCCAAGGATTGGGTCAAGGCGAGCCTTGCGGATCTGGTGCCCGTTCCGGCCGGGCGCTTCGTCGTCCATGGCAGCCACGATCGCGATCGCGTGCCACCGAACAAGCTGGCCATCGAGATCGAGGCGGCGCTGGCCTTCGGCACCGGCCATCACGGCACGACGCGCGGCTGTTTACTGTTGCTTGACCATGTCTTGAAAGGTTCTCGGCCGAAGCGCGTGCTCGACCTCGGCACCGGGACCGGCGTGCTGGCGATCGCAGCGGCCAAGGCGCTGCATCGCGTGGTGCTGGCGAGCGACATCGACCCGCCCTCGGTGCGCGTGGCTCGCGAGAACGCGAGCCTGAACGAGGCCGGTCACCACGTGCATGCGATCCGTGCCACCGGCTTTGCCGCGCCCGATTTTGCCGCGTGGGGACCGTTCGACCTGGTGCTGGCCAACATTCTAGCCAACCCCCTGCGGCAATTGGCGGGCCCCATGACGCGCCGCCTCGCGCCGGGCGCGCAGGTCATCCTCTCCGGGCTCCTGACGCCCCAGGCGCCCGCGGTCATCGCGGCCTATCGCGCGCGCGGGCTGGTGCCGGTGCGGCACTTGCGGATCGAGGGCTGGAGCAGCCTGTTGCTGCGGAAGATGGGGTGAGGTGCTGTAGGGCGGGCAAAGGCGCGCTCTTCGCGCGCCGTGCCATCATCGATCCGCACCGGGCGATAGAAGTGGTGGGCACGCTTCGCTTTGCCCACCCTACGGACTACGCTGTCGACGATGCAGCGCTTGCTACTCCGTCGATTTGTCGTCGCGGCCAATCGGAACGCGCTTCTCGCGCAACATCCGCTTGGCGCGGCGCTCGGCGAAACGGTCGATCATCTGGTAGATGACGCCGCGCGGCTTCTCGGGCTCGGGAGGAGAGGGTCCGCGACGGACCGGAGGCGAGATCTTTTCAAACATAAACGCAGGCATCGTGTGTCCCCTCGCCATTGAGATGAACCACTTGCTCCTTTTGCCCTGTCATCCGGACGAAGCGCGGAAGCCGCATCCATTACTCCACTCAACGCGAATGGAACTTCGCAAGCACAGTCTATGCCAATGCACAACGATTGCGTCCACATTGCGGAGCAATCACCATCACCCTAAGATAGTCACAGCATGTTCGAAGCTCACTTCCAGACATTCGAGGAGCCGGAGGCCGGCGTCGCATTGAGCGCGCGGCTTGCAGCACTTCGCGAGGAACTCGCCCGCCGCAAGCTGACCGGCTTCGTCATTCCGCGCGCCGACCAGCAGCAGAATGAATATGTGGCCCCGTCGGAGGAGCGGCTGGCCTGGCTCACCGGCTTCACCGGCTCGGCGGGACTGGCGGTCGTGCTGCCGCAAGAGGCGGCGGTGTTCGTCGACGGCCGCTATACGCTGCAGGCGGCCAAGCAGGTCGACGCAAAGGCCTGGGCTGTGGAGTCGCTGATCGATCCACCGCCGGAAAGCTGGCTGTCCGCGCATCTGAAGACGGGCGACCGCCTAGGATTTGATCCGTGGCTGCACACTTTTGCGGCAGCCGAACGCCTATCCGCCGCCTGCGCCAAGGCCGGCGCCGAGCTGGTGGCCGTCGATTCGAACCCGGTCGATGCCATCTGGCACGACCGGCCGCCCGCTCCAATCGCGCCGGTCGTGATTCACGCCCTGCAACATGCGGGGATCGCGGAGGCGGAGAAGGTCGCGCAGATCCGCAGCGAGATCGGCAAGCTGGGCGCCGATGCACTGGTGCTGTCGGACAGCCATGCGGTGGCCTGGAGCTTCAACATTCGTGGCAGCGACGTCGCGCACACGCCGTTGCCGCTGTCCTACGCCTTGGTGCCGAAGGACGGCCGGCCGACCGTGTTCATCGACCACCGAAAGCTCTCCAACCTGACGCGCGACCATCTCGAGCAATCCGCCGATGTGCACGAGCCAGATGCATTGACGCCGACGCTG
This sequence comes from Bradyrhizobium sp. UFLA05-112, assembly GCF_053572325.1. Classification (NCBI taxonomy): domain Bacteria; kingdom Pseudomonadati; phylum Pseudomonadota; class Alphaproteobacteria; order Hyphomicrobiales; family Nitrobacteraceae; genus Bradyrhizobium; species Bradyrhizobium sp. UFLA05-112. The sequence continues at coordinate 86,775 of NZ_JBANBK010000018.1, forward strand.
ATGGCGCTCGCCAAGAGCGGCGCAGCGATCGCGCTGGACAATGCGACGGCCGCCGACGCGCTCAGCCGGCTGATCACGAGCGGCGGCGGCAAGCCGCTGCGCGGCGCCGATCCGGTGGCGCTGCTGAAGGCGGTCAAGAACGCCACCGAGATCGCTGGGACGAAGACTGCGCACCGGCGTGACGCGGTGGCGTTGGCCCGCTTCCTCGCATGGGTCGATCGCGAGGCACCCTCGGGCAAGCTGACCGAGATCGACGCAGTGGAGGCGCTGGAGACGTTCCGCCGTGACACCGGCGCACTAAAGGACGTGTCGTTCCCGACCATTTCCGGAACGGGCCCGAACGGCGCCATCGTGCATTACCGTGTCACCCGCAAGAGCAACCGGCGGATCGCACGCGGCGATCTGCTCTTGATCGATTCCGGCGCGCAGTATGAGGATGGCACCACCGACGTCACGCGCACCATGGCCGTTGGCGAGCCGACCGCGGAGATGCGCGACCGCTTCACGCGCGTGCTGCGCGGCCATATCGCGATCGCACGCGCAGTGTTTCCCGACGGTACAACCGGCGCGCAGCTCGACACGCTGGCCCGGCAATATCTCTGGGCCGCCGGCGTCGATTTCGAGCACGGCACCGGCCACGGCGTCGGCAGCTATCTCTCCGTTCATGAAGGGCCGGCGCGCATTTCGAAGCTCGGCACCACGCCGCTCAAGCGCGGCATGATCCTCTCCAACGAACCCGGCTACTACAAGACCGACGGTTTTGGCATTCGTATCGAGAATCTCGAGCTGGTGGTTGCCGCCGACATCGCCGGCGCCGAGAAGCCGATGAACGCCTTCGAGACGCTGACGCTCGCGCCGATCGACCGGCGCCTGATCGCTGTCGCGATGCTGAGCACGGATGAGCTCGACTGGCTCAACGCCTACCACGCCCGCGTCAGGGCCGAAGTGCGGCCGGCGCTCGATGATGCGACGAAGGCTTGGCTCGATGAGGCGACGGCGGAGCTGACATAGTGCATAGCACCGTCGCGTTCGCCGCAACTCTCGCCCCAACCTCCGCTGTCATTCCCCGCGCAGGCGGGGAATCCGGTATTCCAGAGGCACTGGTCGTATCCTGAGAAGCCGCGGCGTACTGGATCGCCCGGTCGAGCCGGGCGATGACACCTGTTTTGTGGCGACGCCTCGTGGGATGACGGTAGATTTGCGGTGCCGGCATCGCGCATGGCCGTATTCCGAAACATCGGTATTCGCTGATCCCGTCATGCGGCTAGTGTCGATCCATGCATGGCATGATGGGCAAGCCGACGCTCTCGGCGCAACAGAACCTCGCGACCTCTCGCGTGATGCTGATGTTGCTCGTCGCCATGACCGGCGTCGCGCCGATCTCGCTTTACATGCTGGTTCCGGCGCTGCCGGTGCTGGCGACGACGTTCGGTCGCGACATCTCGGTCGCGCAGATGACGGTGTCGCTCTACATGGTCGGCATCGCCTGCTCGCAGATCATCATGGGACCGCTGTCCGACCGGTTCGGCCGGCGACCGGTGCTGCTCGCAGGGCTCGCGCTCATGGTCGCGGCAAGCATCGCCTGCATCTTCGCGGATAACCTGCCGCAACTGATCGCAGCACGCTTCTTCCAGGCGCTGGGCGGTGCCACGGGCATGGTGGTGAGCCGCGCCATCATCCGCGACCTCTACGAGCGCGAGCGCGTCGGCGCGATGATCAGCCTCGTCGTCGCCGTCATGATGATCGCGCAAATGCTCTCACCCCTGACCGGCGGCCTGATCGAGACTGCGTTCGGCTGGCGCGCGATCTTCTACGCCATCACGGGAGGTTCGCTCTTAGTCTCCGTCGGCATCGCGCTGACGCTGCCCGAGACGCGCCGCGCTCGCGCCGCCGGCAGCGGCTTTCGCGGCGACGTCGGCAGCCTCATCCGCAATCGCGCCTTCGTCGGCTATGTGCTGTGCCAGGTGCTGGCCTCGCAGATCATTTTCACCTTCGCCGGTGGCGGCCCCTACATCGTGGTCACGCAGATGGGCCGCAGCAGCGCCGAATATGGCGCGTGGTTCGCGACCACGGCGTTTGCGTATCTGGTCGGCAATCTCCTTTGCGTGCGCTTTTCGCCGCGGCACTCGCTGGAGAGGCTGATCTGGTTCGGGCTCGCACTGCAGCTCAGCGGCAGCGTCCTGAACCTTGTCTGGAGCCTGACCGGCTGGAACGAGGCACCAGGCTGGCTGTTCGGCACGCAGATGATCGTGATGGTCGGCAATGCCTTCGTGATGGCGAACTCGGCCGCGGGCGCCATCAGCGTCCGCCCCGAAGCCGCCGGCACTGCGTCAGGCGCGATGGGCTTCCTGCAACAGGGCATCGGGTCGCTGGTATCGCAATTCGGCGCCTATCTCGGCGGCCACTCCACGACGACGCTGCCGCTGACTTCAGCGATAACGGCGATCTCACTGCTGTGCGCCTCCACCATGATCTTCATCGTGCCGCGACGCGAGGTCGTGGTCAGCGAAGAACTGATCGAGCAGGCGGAAGAGGAAGAGAGCGGGATGATGTGAGGGGTCGCCGCGAGCGACAGCTGTTCCAACACTCTCGGTGTCATCCCCCGCGAAAGCGGGGGATCCAGTACGCCGCGGCCTCTCCGTATCCTCGCACGGCCCCTGGAATACTGGATCGCCCGCCTGCGCCTGCGCGGGCGATGACGGCGAAGCAAGAGGCAGCAGCGAGCGCCAAAACCTCACTCCCCGATCAGCTTCAGCCACTCATCCTCGGTCAGCACCTTGACGCCGTGCTTGTTGGCGTCAGCCAACTTGGACCCTGCGCCGGGGCCGGCGACGACGAGATCGGTCTTCTTCGACACCGAGCCCGACACTTTCGCGCCCAGCCGTTCCGCGGTCGCCTTGGCCTCATCCCGCGTCATCTTCTCCAGCGAGCCCGTGAACACCACGGTCTTGCCGGCGACGGCCGAGTTGCTCTTCGGCTTCTCGGCGTCGATGATGTCGACTTCGCCGGTCAGCCGCTCGACGATGCCGCGGTTGTGGCTCTCGCCGAAATAGTCGGCGATGCTCTTGATCACGGTGTCGCCGATCTGGTCCAGCGCATCCATGTCGGCAATTGCCTCCTCGTCGCCGTGAGCGACCTTCAGGCAGGCGTCGTGGAAGGCATCCCATGAGCCATAGCCGCGCGCCAGCGCGAGCGCCGTGGTCTCGCCGACATGACGCATGCCGAGCGCATAGATGAAGCGCTCCAGCGCGATGTTGCGCCGGCTTTCGATGGCGCCGAAGAGGTTGCGTATCGAGGTCTCGCCGTAACCCTCGATCTCCTCCAGCTTCAGCTTCGCATTGCGCTTCTGCAGCGTGAAGATGTCGGCGGGCTCCTTCACAAATCCTTCGTCGAAGAAGTACTGAAGCTGCTTCTCGCCGAGGCCATCGATGTCGAACGCCCGCCGCGACACGAACAGCTTCAAATGCTCGATCTTCTGATAGGGACAGGCGAACTCGCCGGTGCAGCGGGCGCGCGACCCCTCCTCGCCCGTCGCCGTCTCCTCGCGCACCACATCGGTGTGTAGCGGGCACGGGCACTTCTTCGGGAACTGGAATTCCTTCGCATTCTTCGGCCGCTTGTCGATCACGACGTCGACGACCTGCGGGATGACGTCGCCAGCGCGTTGGATCACGACGGTGTCGCCGATCCGGATGTCACGGCCCTCGCGCAGCACCTCACCCTTGTTGCCAATGCCCTTGATGTAGTCCTCGTTGTGCAGCGTGACGTTCTGCACGATCACGCCGCCGACGCCGATCGGTTCGAGCTTGCCGACCGGCGTGAACGAGCCGGTGCGACCGACCTGGATCTCGATGTCGCGCAGCACCGTCATGGCGCGCTCGGCCGGAAACTTGTGCGCAATACCCCAGCGCGGCGTGCGCGACACGAAGCCGAGCCGTTCCTGCCAGTCGATGCGGTCGACCTTGTAGACCACGCCGTCGATGTCGTAGTCGAGCTCGGCACGCTGCTCTTCGATTGAATGATGAAACGCGAGCAGCTCCTCAACGGAGTGACAGAGCTTGGTCAGCGGATTGGTCTTGAAGCCGCAGCGCTCGAACCAGTGGATCATGCCACTCTGCGTGCCCTCCGGCATGGCACTCATCTGCCCCCACGCATAAGCAAAGAAGCCAAGCGGGCGCGAGGCGGTGATCCCGGGGTCCTTCTGCCGCAGCGAGCCTGCGGCCGAGTTGCGCGGATTGGCGAAGATGGTGTCGCCGGCCGCCTTCTGCCGCTCGTTGAGCGCAAGAAAAGCCTTCTTGGTCATGTAGACCTCGCCGCGCACCTCGCAGATGTCGGGGACGTTGCGGCCTTTGAGCTTCTTCGGCACGTCCTCGAGCGTACGGATGTTGGCAGTGACGTCCTCGCCCTCCGCGCCGTCGCCGCGTGTCGCCGCGGTGACGAGCTCGCCGCCCTCATAGCGCAGCGACATCGAGAGCCCGTCGATCTTGGGCTCGGCGGAGAAATCGATCCTGTCGTCGGCAAGCTTCAGGAAGCGCGCAATGCGACCAACGAAATCACGCACGTCCTCTTCCGCAAAGGCGTTGTCGAGCGACAGCATCGGCACTGCGTGCCGGACCTTCTTGAAGCGTCCGGACGGCGCCGCGCCGATCTTCTGCGACGGCGACTCGGCGCTGACGAATTCCGGAAAGCGCTTCTCGATCGCATTGAAGCGCTGGCGCAGCGCGTCATATTCGGCATCCGTTATCGTCGGCGCGTCGTCCTGATAGTAGCGCTTGTCGTGCCCCTCGAGTTCGAGGGCAAGCCGCACGTGCTCGACCTTGGCCTGCGCCTTGGTGAGATCGGCGACGTCGGGAAGCGTCTTCGTTTTGGATTTTGCTGCTCTTGCCATGACCGTTGAATACGACAGACGCTGCGCGAGGTTAAGGGCGTGTGGAAATCTCGTGCCCCGGACGCTGCGCAGCGCAAAGCGGTGCGCTGCTGATCCGGGGCCCATCTTGAGGCACCATTGTGGGTCCCGGCTCTGCGGAGCAGCGCTGCGCGCTGCACCGCGTCCGGGACACGAGATCTACGCCGTCGCCGCCCTCAACAACCGCTCCGCCGCCGCCCTCGCCTCCGCCGTGATCTCCGCCCCCGCCAGCATCCGCGCGATCTCCTCGCGGCGGTGGTCGGCGGCGAGCGCATTGACGCGGGTGGCGACGCGCTTGCCCTTGTCGAGGGCGTCCTTGGAAATCAGCAGATGCTGGTCGGCGCGTGCGGCGACCTGCGGGGCGTGGGTCACGGCCATCACCTGCACCTGGCCGGCAAGCCGCGCGAGCCGTGCGCCGATGGCATCTGCCACCGCGCCGCCAACGCCGGTGTCGATTTCGTCGAACACCAGGGTCGGCGCCGAGCCGCGGTCGGACAGCACGACCTTCAGCGCGAGGAGGAAGCGCGACAGCTCGCCGCCGGAGGCAACCTTCATCAGCGGCCCCGGCTTGGTGCCCGGATTGGTCTGCACCCAGAACTCGACGCGATCGAACCCCTGCGGTCCCGGTGCGCGCTCATCCGTCTCGACCTGGGTCATGAATTTCGCGCGTTCGAGCTTGAGCGGCGCGAGCTCGGCATTGACGGCCTTGTTGAGCTTTTCGGCCGATTTCTGGCGTGCAGCCGAGAGCTTCTCGGCAGCTGCCGCGTAGCGCGCATCAGTCTCGATCGCGGACTGCTCGAGCTTCTTCAACTGTTCGGCGCCGGCGTCGATCAGCCTGACATCGGCCGCGTACTTCGCGGCAAGCGCTGCCAGGCCATCGACGGGCGTCGAATATTTGCGCGAGGCTGCACGCAGCGCGAACAGCCGCTCCTCGATACGCTCGAGCTCCAAGGGGTCGAAATCGGTGGCGGCGAGCGCGGCCTGGAGATGCTGGTCGGCCTCCTCCAACGAATTGATCGCGGCGTCGATCGCCTTCACCGCGGGCTCGACCAGCGCCGGTGAATTGACGCCGCGGCGTTCCAGCCTTCGCACTGCCGCCGAAAGAGCCGCGACCGGCGAATTGTGACCGCCGACGATTTCCTGCGCCTCGCGCAGGTCGGAGGCGATCTTCTCGCCCTGCATCATGGTGGTACGGCGGGAGGCCAGGGCGGTCTCCTCGCCGTCCTTCGGCGCAAGCTGCTTCAATTCGTCCGAGGCATGACGCAGATAATCCGCCTCGCGCGCGGCGCGCTCCATGCCGGCGCGATGCTCCTCCAGCGCGGTGTTGGCGGTGCGCCGCGCATCCCACAGCGCTTCAACGGCCGTGACATCCTTCTCCAGCCCGGCAAAGGCATCGAGCAGGCGGCGATGCGTGGAAGCATCGACCAGCGCGCGCTCGTCATGCTGGCCGTGGATCTCGACCAGCGCGGCACCGACCGCTTTGAGGGTCTGCACGCTGATCGACTGGTCGTTGATGAAGGCGCGGGTGCGGCCGTCGGCGAGCTGCACGCGGCGCAGGATCATCTCGCAAGAATCTGCAAAACTCGCCTCTTCCAGCCCGTTCTCGGCGAGGATCTTCGTCGCGGGATGGGCCTTGGGCACGTCGAACACGGCCGTGACCTGCCCCTGCTCCGCGCCGTGGCGCACGAGGCCGGCGTCGCCGCGGCCGCCGAGCGCCAGCGCAAAGGCATCGAGCAGGATGGATTTTCCCGCGCCGGTCTCGCCGGTCAAAACCGCAAGGCCGGTCGCGAATTCGATATCGAGCCGTTCGATCAGGACGATGTCACGGATCGACAGACGCGCCAGCATGGAACCCCAAAATTTCCTAGCCGCCGAGGCCCATCTTCTTGAAGGTCCTGCTGATCCAGGACCCCTGATTCTCGCTCGGCTCGAGACCGCCGGATTTTACAAGATTATAGGCGTCCTTGTACCAGCGGCTGTCAGGAAAATTGTGCCCGAGCACGGCGGCGGCGGTCTGCGCCTCGCCAACGATGCCGATCGCCATATAGGCCTCGGTCAGGCGGTAGAGCGCCTCCTCGACGTGGCGCGTGGTCTGGTACTGCGTGACCACGGTCTTGTAGCGGTTGATCGCGGCCGTGAAGTCGCGCTTCTGCGCGTAATAGCGACCGACGGCCATCTCCTTGCCGGCGAGCTGATCGCGCCCGCCCTCGATCTTGGCCTTGGCGCTGGTCGCGTATTCGGAGTTCGGATATTTGCGCACCACCTCTTCGAGCGAGGCGATCGCCTTCTCGGTGCGGGTCTGGTCGCGGCTGATGTCGGGGATCTGGTCGTAATGGGAGGCCGCGATCAGATATTGCGCGTAGGCCGCGTCCGGGCTGCCGGGATGCAGGGTGACGTAACGGCTCGCAGAGCCGATGCAGCTGTCATAGTCGCCCGCCTGGTAGGACGCGTAAGCCGACATCAGAAGCGACTTGCGGGCCAGGTCGGAATAGGGGTGCTGCCGGTCGACCTCCTCGAACTTCTTGTTCGCCGCCTTGATGTCCTTCTTCTCGTTCATGAGGTACAGGCCCTCATTGTAGAGCTTGTCGGCCGGCTCCTCGACGAAGGTGTCGTCCTTGGCGGTGAACTTGTCCCACAGTTCGCCCGCGCCGCAGCCGCCGAGCGGCAGCGCGAGCACGAGGAACGTGGCAGCCTGCAGCAACCGTCGCGCCGAGGGCGCGAGCGAAGCCGTGAGTGATTCGCGCGTCATACGCTGTGCTGACATAAATTAAGACCTGACGCCCTGTGATGCGCTGCCCGCCACGCCATGACCCCGCCACGGCCGCGAAATCTGTTTGCCGTGCTTCGGCGCCCTGCCATGCGACCCAAGCCGGTATAGCCCAAAAACGATCGGTAACGTCCCGGATAGGCAGGCATTTCGCCCGGATTAAGGCGACGGTGCACTGAAGCTAGTCGATCATGGTTACCAGGAAATGCGCTGGCTAGCCAAAGCGGCCGGAATCGGCCGTTCAGGACACGTCCGGCCCGTAGGCGGCGGCAATCCGGCCACCCACGATACCGCTGCCGACCTCGACCACCGGACGCGTGGTGCGGCGAGCCGCCTCACCTTCTACCACCCGCCAGGCAGTCCGATCGGCAAGCAGCGCGGTCAGGACGGCGTGGTTGAGCTTGTGGCCGCCGCGGACCGAACGGTAGGCGCCGAGCAGCGGAAGGCCGGCCAGCGCCAGATCTCCCACCACGTCCAGCACCTTGTGGCGCACGCATTCGTCGGCGTAGCGCAGACCTTCGGTATTCAGCAGCCGCTCCTCGTCAAACACGACGGTGTTCTCGAAGGAGGCGCCGCGCGCAAAGCCCGCGCTCCAGAGACGCGCCTGATCGCACATCAGGCCGAAGGTGCGGGCCCGCGCGATCTCGCGGCGGAAGCGCTCCGGGCTGAGCTCGAACGTGTAGGCCTGCCGGCCGATCACGGGATTGGCGAAATTGATCTCGACCTCGGCACGGAAGCCGTTGGCGTAAGGCCGCAGCTCGCCGAAGGAATCACCAATCGCAACCGAGACCGGCTTCAAAATCTGGATGAACCGGCGCTGTGCCGGCTGGCTGACGATGCCGGCCTGGTCGATCGCCGCGACGAACGCCGCTGCGCTACCGTCCATGATCGGAACTTCCGGACCGTCGATTTCGATGGTGGCGTTGTCCACGCCCATGCCACGCAGTGCCGCAAGCACGTGCTCAGCGGTCGACACCAGTGCGCCGTCGCGGTCGCCAAGCACGGTCGCGAAATCGGTTGCGATGACCTGTTCGGCGGTGGCCTGCACTTCGCGGTCGCAACCTTCGAGACCAGTGCGGACAAAAACCAAGCCTGCATCGACAGGTGCAGGCCCCAAGGTCAGCGTGACGGGGAGACCGGAATGAACGCCGACGCCAACCACTGTGGCCTGCGCGCGGAGCGTTGTTTGCCGGCTAAATTTCATCGGGAACTGCCCACCCTACGACCCACTGCGACTTATACTGAACCGAACTGGCCGTCCGAGGCACCAGCTCGAATCTCCGTATCCCCAAGTCACGCGCAGACCATAGTCACTGCCCCAAACAAGCCAACTCACGCTTTTTTACCAATTGTTACCCCAACTCTGCCGCATTCGGGCGTGGCGTGAACCAATTTGCGCCACGTTTGGAGGTGGTTTCGGCAACTTTACTCCACCACGGAATACATAATTAATCATTTAAAATCAGTCAGTTGGTCTCGCAGCCCGGAATCCTCCCGGCCAAAAGCAAAGGTCCCGGCGATCGATTCGCCAGGACCTTTTCCGCTCGGAGGATTGTAACAATCCTCACGTCGCCTGCCGGCGGAGGAAGGCCGGGATGTCAAGATGGTCGTCTCCCTGTGGCCCCGGCGCAACAGGCGCAGGGCGGCCATGGACGTCCAATCCCTGCGGCGCCGGCCGGCGGGCATACTCCGATACCGGATCGCTGGCTGCGATCTGCTGAGCCACGCTGCGCTGCGGCTTGCGCTCGGGCATTGGCGGCATCGCCGGGCCGGTGGTGCGCGCCGTAACCGGCGGCTCACTCTCCTCGTCGCGACGGCCAAGGCCGACATTGGCAAGGCGCTGCAGCAGCGACAGGCGGGTCTTCTGGGTCGGCTCGTCCTCGGCCTCGCGGCCCTGGCGAATCTCGGCCTGAGCCGGCATCGGCAGGTCCTCGAGGCGCGGCATCCGCGGCGCACGCAGCGGCGGACGCTCCGCCTGCGGCGGGATGAAGGTTTCCGGCGTCATCGGCTCCTGCATCGCGACGGGTGCTGCTTCCGGCTCGGGGAACAGCGAGGGCTTTTGCGCGATCGGGCGCACGGTGACGTCGCCATAGGTTTGGGGCGCCGGGGCATGCGGCACTTCGGGAGCCACAGCGGCGGCAATCGCAGCCAATGCGGCACGCTCGACATTGGGACGCGGCGCCATGGGGGCGGCAGCGACCGGCGCGGCTGCGGCCGGCGGGATCTGCGCTTCCAGCTTCTGGGCGCGCTCGGCGAGCCGCTGGTTGTCCGCGCGCAACCGCGCGGTGAGATCGGCGAGCCGGGTTTCAGCCACGGCGGCCGGAGCCTGCGGGGCGGCAACGGCGACCGCCGGTGCGCTGGAGGCCTGGCTGTTGCGGGCGATCGCCGCCTGCTCGATGCCGGTGGCAACGACCGAGACGCGGATCAGGCCGTCGAGGGCTTCGTCGAAGGTGGCGCCGACGATGATGTTGGCGTCCTGGTCGACCTCCTCGCGGATGCGGGTCGCGGCTTCATCGACCTCGAACAAGGTGAGGTCCTTGCCGCCGGTGATCGAGATCAGGAGGCCCTTGGCACCCTTCATCGAGGAATCGTCGATCAGCGGATTGGCGATCGCAGCTTCGGCCGCGGTCAGTGCGCGCTTGTCGCCGGAGGCTTCGCCCGTGCCCATCATCGCCTTGCCCATCTCACGCATCACGGCGCGGACGTCGGCGAAGTCGAGGTTGATCAGGCCTTCCTTCACCATGAGGTCGGTGATGCAGGCAACGCCCGAATAGAGCACCTGGTCGGCCATCGCGAAGGCGTCGGCGAAGGTGGTTTTCTCGTTGGCGACCCGGAACAGGTTCTGGTTCGGGATGATCAGCAGCGTATCGACGACCTTGTGCAGCTCGTTGATGCCGGCTTCAGCGGTGCGCATGCGGCGGCCGCCTTCGAAGTGGAAAGGCTTGGTCACCACGCCGACGGTGAGGATGCCCATGTCGCGCGCGGTCTTGGCGATCACCGGAGCTGCACCGGTGCCGGTGCCGCCGCCCATGCCGGCGGTGACGAACACCATGTTGGCGCCCGAGAGATGGTCGCGGAGCTCGTCAATCACCTCTTCCGCGGCGGCCGCACCGACGTTCGGCTGCGAGCCGGCGCCGAGGCCTTGCGTGACCTGCGTACCCATCTGCACGATGCGCTGCGCCTTCGACATCGTCAGCGCCTGCGCGTCGGTGTTGGCGACCACGAAGTCGACGCCCTGAAGGCCCGCCGTGATCATGTTGTTGACGGCGTTGCCGCCGGCGCCGCCGACGCCAAACACGGTGATCCGCGGCTTCAGTTCGTGAATATCAGGAACGTTGATGCTGATGGTCATGGTTGCCTCTCGATCACGCGCGCGTGGGTTCGCCCCGGCCGGCGGCCGCGGGAGTTGGTGAAAATCCGGGAACGTGGAAGCCTGTCATCAGAAGCCCTCGCGAAGCCATCGTCCGACCTTTCCGAAATAACCGCCGGTCCCTGTCTTGATCTGCCGCGTATGCCGCGGTTCGACATGTTCAAGGTGAACATATTGCGGGTAGACCAGGAGCCCGGCGGGCACCGCGAAGGCGGCGTTCTTCGCCTCATTGGGCAGCCGGCCGAAGCCGAGCGGGCGACCGATCCGCACGGGACGGCCGAGAATTTGCGTGCCGAGCTCGACGAGCCCGGTGAGCTGCGAGGCGCCGCCGCTGAGAACGATGCGGCCATTCGGCTCGGCCGCGAAGGGCGATTCCTTCAGCTTGTCGCGGACCATCTCGAAGATTTCCTCGGCCCGGTGCTTGACGATGTTGGCGATGGTGGCGCGGGAGACGATCTGCGGCAGATCCTGCTCGTCGCCTGCGGTCGGCACCGACATCAGCTCGCGCGAGTCCGATCCGCCGGTGATGACCGTGCCGTAAAGCGTCTTGATCCGCTCGGCGTCAGCGATGGTCGCCGACAGTCCGCGCGCCAGGTCCATCGTGATGTGATGACCGCCGAGCGCAAAGCCTGCCGCATGCACGAAGCGGCCGCCGGAATAGACGGCGATGGTCGTGGTGCCCGCCCCCATCTCGACGACGGCGGCGCCGAGATCGGCCTCGTCGTCGGTCAGCACGGAGAGGCCGGCGACATAGGGGCTCGCCGCCATGGCTTCGACGTTGATGTGGCAGCGCTCCACCGCCAGCATCAGGTTGCGCGCCACGGTGGCGTCGCAGGTGACCACGTTCATGTCGACGCCGAACTGGCGCGCGATCATGCCGCGGGCATCGCGGATGCCCTTGACGCCATCGAGCGTGTAGCCGACGGGCAGCGCGTGCAGCACGGTACGGCCCTCGCCGGTGGCATGGCGCATGCCGGTGGAGGTGACGCGACTGACGTCGGCCGGCGTGACCGCACCGCCGCGGATGTCGGCGGCGGCTTCGACCATGTGCCCGGCGAGCCTGCCGCCGGAGACCGACAGCAGCACGGATTCGACCCGCACCTTCGCCATCTTCTCCGCAAGCCCGACGGCCTGGCGCACCGCCTGCTCGCATTCGCCGAGATCGATCACCGCGCCAGCTTTCATGCCGCGCGACTGGATCTGGCTGTAGCCGGTCAATTCCACCGCATGGGTACGGCCGCGCAGCGCCTCGCTTGGCGCGGACGGCTTCAGCCGCGCGATCATGCAGGCGATCTTGCTGGTGCCGATGTCGAGACAGGCGACGAGCCCGGCGCGCTTATGCGGCATCGGGCGGGTCTTCGGCGTCTGGGTGCGATCGAGACCGGTCATGCGGAATCACCGGCCTTCTTCTTGGACTTCTTGTCCTTGAACATTTCTTCGCGCGCCTTCGCGACGTCGTCGGAGAGCTGCACTACGAGACGATCGGGCAGGCGCATGTCGACGGCGACGATATCCTTGGAGAACAGCTTCTCCTCCTTGTCGAGCTTGGACAGGGCGGCAAGCGCATTGCCGACGTCCTGCTCGGGCAGCCGCACGTCGAGGCCGTCCTTGAGCCGCAGATTCCAACGGCGCTCGCCGATGAAGATCGCCGCCTTGGTCACCGACTGCACCTGCGGGTAGCGCGCGAGCAGCGCGAGGAAATCGCGCGCCTGGCTGGCTGCGCCCTTGCCGACCACGAGCGGCAGCGTCAGGAAGCGGCGCGAAACGTAGGGCTCGAGCACAGCGCCATCGTCGGCGATCACAGAGAGTCGGCCAGCTTCCTGCCACAGCGCGAACGCCTTGCGCTCGGTGATGTCGATCTGGAGCTGGCCAGGATAGAGCTTCAGCACAGTCGCGTCCGCGATCCAGGGATTGGCCTTGAGCTTGTCGCGCAGGCCGTCGGCATCGAGGAACAGCAGCGATGAGCGGCCGCTGACGCCGCCGATGGCGAGGATCTCGTCCTGGCTGAGCTGCTTGCGGCCGTTGATGACGACGGACGTGATGCGGAAGCCGGCGGAATTGGCCAGCGCATTGCGGGCATCGCTGACCGCGATGATGAAATCCTGGAGATGGCCGCCCTTGACGATGCCGAGACCGGTAGCGCCTGCGAGCAGGATGACGGTCAGGCTGATGCCGACCCGGCGCGGCAGGAAGCGTTCGACCAGCGCGACGATGCGCGGCGTCGGCTCGCGCTCCGGAAGGGCCTTGGCGCGGGCACGCTTTTCCTCGAGCTTCTCTTCGCGCTTGTCTTGGCGCTTCTGCTCGACCCACTCGCGCAGAAGCACGACCGCTCCAATAGCGGCCGCCTTCAGGTCAGCTTGGGGCCTCAGCGATCGAAGTACTGACCGGGTGAGACTGCCTGCACCATCCATTGCACGAGCTCATCAACAGTTAGCCCGCGGAAAATTCGCGGGTTCTGACGCCCATGACGTCTCGGACCGGCCGGCCGGGTCAGCAGAAGAAGCCTCTCCCCTTCAAAGCGTTGGCCGGAGTCGGGAACCCCCGCGACAGCCCACGCGCCGGCAGCCAAATCGCCATATGCGCCGCCAGCGTTAACCTTCGGACTTCCTGGTAAACAAAAGGTAAACTTCGTTAACGGCTGGAGCTTTTTGCCTCGTCTTGTGAGGCATTTATGCCGCTATCCCCGGCATTTTACCGATTTTGGGTTCCAAAACCGGCCGTTTCGTCCGGCCGGCCGTTAACCAGCCTCAATTATTTCCGCACCCGCCCTTCGGCGAGCTCGATCAGGTCATGCAGGAAGTCGACGAACTCGATCCCCTGCGCCTTCAGCGCCTTGGGATAGAGAGAGGACTTGGTGAGGCCGGGCAGCGTGTTGGTCTCCAGGTAGACGAGCCCCTTGTCCGACACGATGAAGTCCGACCGGGAATAACCGGTGCAGGACATCGCCCGGTGCGCTCGCATCGCCTGGTCCATCAGCGCGGCCGTGACCTCCGGCGAGAATCGGCCGGGGCAGATCTCCTGGGTCGATGAGAGCAGATACTTTGCGGCGTAATCGAAATTGCCCTCGCCCGGGATGATCTCGATCGGCGGCAGCGACATCATCGAGCCGTCCGGCCGCTCCAGCACGCCGCAGGTTGCTTCGATCCCGGCGATGTAGGGTTCGATGACGTATTCTTCATGCTTGGCCGCATTGCGGACCGCGACGAGATCCTGCTTGGCGTTGACGAAGATCAGGCCGTAGCTCGAACCATCGCGCGCCGGCTTTGCGATCAGCCTGCCGTATTCGGCAAAGGCGTCGTCGATATTTTCGAGCGCAATGCCAATCGGCGGCGTCACACCGCCGAGGGTGGCAAACTGCTTGGCGGCAATCTTGTCGAAGGCCAGATGCGAGGACGCCGAGCCCGATCCGGTGAAGGCTACGCCGCGCGATTCGCACATCACCTGCAATTCGCCGTTCTCGGCGCGGCCGCCATGTAGCGCGAGCACCAGCACACGATCCTCGACCTTGGCCTGGTCGAGCGCCTGTTCCAGCGGAACGCCGCGCGTGCCCGGATTGAACTCGTCCTCGAAGGGACGGGCGTGTTCGGCGAGCTGCTTCGACTGGACGACGTGGACGTTGTCCTCGATGTCCCAGAACCAGAGATCGGCTTCGGGCAACGCCTGCTGCAGCGCCTGCGCGCTTGCGGCCGAGACCAGACGCTCCCTGTTGGAGCCGCCGAAGAGAATGGTGATGCGCATGTGTTCAGTCACCTATCCGTAGGCGTCATTCCACATTGCGCATTTGCGCAATGTGGAATGACGATCATGCGGGAATCCCAATCCGTTTGATTTCCCAGTGTAGCTCAATTCCGGAATTTACCTTCACGCGTTCGCGCACGGTCTCGCCCAGTGTCTCGATGTCGTGACCGGTCGCATCGCCGGTGTTGATCAGGAAGTTGCAGTGCATCTCCGACACCTGCGCGCCGCCGACGCGCAGGCCGCGGCAGCCGGCAGCGTCGATCAGCTTCCAGGCGGAGTGACCGGGCGGATTCTTGAAGGTCGAGCCGCCGGTTTTTTCTCGGATCGGCTGGGCGGTCTCGCGATGGTTTTGCACCTCCGCCATGCGGGCGCGGATTGCCTCCGCATCCTTGATGACGCCACGAAAGCGCGCGGACGTGAAGATGACCGAGGGATCGACACCGCTGTTGCGGTAGACGAACTTCATGTCGGCATTGGAGAAGATGTGCCTTGTGCCGTCGCGACCGATGCCGGTCGCCTCGATCAGCACGTCCTTGGTCTCGCCGCCATTGGCCCCCGCATTCATCCGCAGCGCGCCGCCGATCGTGCCGGGAATGCCGAAGAAGAATTCGAGCCCGCCGATATCAGCGCTGGCCGCCACTTCGGCAACGCGCTTGTCGAGCGCGGCAGCCCCCGCGGCGACGATGTCGCCGCTCGCGCTCGCCTCGCCAAAGGCGCGCGGCGCAAGACGGATCACGACGCCCGAGATGCCGCCATCGCGCACGATGAGATTGGAGCCGACGCCGACGACGTAGACCGGAATGTCGGTCGACAGATGCGCGAGGAAATAAGCGAGATCGTCTTCATCGGCCGGCGTGAACAACACCTGCGCGGGACCGCCGACGCGAAACCAGGTGAGCTCGGCCAGCGACTGGTTCGCCAGCAGCCGCCCGCGCAGGTCAGGCATCGCGGCTTTGAGTTCGGGCGTGATGTCGGGAAAGCTCATGCGACGGCTCACCCCAGCGCCTTCAATTCGCCGGGCAGCGCGTAGGCCCATTGCGTGATGTTGCCGGCGCCCAGGCACACGACGAGATCGCCTGACTTCGCCGTGCCCTTGACGATGCCGGCGAGGTCCGAGGATGCCGGCAGCGGGATCACCTGGCGATGGCCGTGGGCGCGCAGGCCGGCGACGAAATGATCGCGGTCGATGCCTTCGATCGGGGCCTCCCCTGCGGGATAGACCTCGGCGACAACAACCGCATCCGCATCGTTGAAGCAGGTGCAGAATTCCTCGAACAGCGATTGCAGGCGGGTGAAGCGGTGCGGCTGCACCACGGCGACGATCTTGCCGTTGGTGGATTCGCGCGCCGCCTTCAGCACCGCAGCAATCTCGACGGGATGGTGACCGTAGTCGTCGATCACGGTGATACCATTCCACTCGCCGGTCTTGGTGAAACGGCGCTTCACGCCGCCGAAGGTCGCCATCGCCTTGCGGATCGCCTCGTCGGAGACGCCGAGCTCATGCGCCACTGCAATCGCGGCTGTCGCGTTGGAGGCATTGTGACGTCCCGGCATCGGCAGCATGAGATCCGCGATCTCATGCACGGCACCGCTCTTGCGATCGCGGATCGCGACCTTGAATTTCGAGCCGCCACCCATCGGCGTGAGATCGACAAGCCGTGCATCAGCCTGCGGGTTCTCGCCATAGGTGATGATGCGGCGATCCTCGATCTTGCCGACCAGGCTCTGCACGGTCGGATGATCGATGCACATCACGGCAAAGCCGTAGAACGGCAGGTTCTCGACGAATTGGCGGAACGCATCCTGCACGGCTTCGAACGTCTTGAAGTGATCGAGATGCTCTGGGTCGACATTGGTGACGATCGCGACATCCGTCGGCAGCTTCAGGAACGTGCCGTCGCTCTCGTCCGCTTCCACCACCATCCAGTCGCCAGCACCGAGCCGTGCATTCGAGCCATAGGCGTTGATGATGCCGCCGTTGATCACGGTTGGATCGAGGCCGCCGGCATCGAGCAGCGTTGCGACCATCGTCGTCGTCGTGGTCTTGCCATGGGTGCCGGCGATCGCCACGCAGCTCTTCAGCCGCATCAATTCGGCCAGCATCTCGGCACGGCGCACCACGGGAATGCGCTGCGCGCGCGCCGCCATCAATTCCGGATTGTCGCGCTTGATCGCGGAGGACACGACGACGACGTCGGCGCCATCGACATTTTCGGCCCTGTGGCCGACCGAGACCTTTGCGCCCTTCTTGCGCAGCCGGTCGAGATTGTAATTGTCGGAGGCGTCCGAGCCCTGCACGGCGTAGCCGAGATTGACCAGCACCTCGGCAATGCCGCTCATGCCGATGCCGCCGATCCCGACGAAGTGGATGGGTCCGATCTCGCGCGGCAGTCTCATGTTGTCTCCTCGACGTCATCGTCCGCCTTGTGCGCTCTTGCGCACTGGGGCGGGACGATCCAGTACTCCGCGAAGCCTGAGATTCAAATCAGCCTGCGCCGGTTACTGGATGCCCCGCTTTCGCGGGGCATGACAAGGGGCATTTTTGGTCATTCCGGGGCGGAACTGACGTCAGATTCCGGCGACTTTGACCACCAGGTCGGCCAGCCGCTCGGCGGCATCGAGCCGGCCGGCACCGCGGGCGGCCTCGGCCATGGCGGCAAGCCGCGCGGGCTCGACGGCGAAGGCAGAGATCTCCGCGGCCAGCCGGTCCGAGGTGAACTCGGTCTGCGGGATGCGCAGACCGCCGTTCACCTGGGCGAGCACCCCGGCATTGGCGAACTGGTCCTGGTCGATCGAGCCGGGCAGCGGTACCAGGATCGAGGGCCGCCCGATTGCCGCGAGCTCGGCGACCGTGCCGGCGCCCGAGCGCGACACTACCAGATGATTCGAGGCAAGCCGCGCCGGCAAATCGGTGAAGAACGGCGCGAGCTCGGCATTGATCTTGAGCTTGTCGTAGACCGCGCGCACCCGCGTCATGTCCTCATCGCGGACCTGCTGGGTGAGGATCAACCGGCTCCAGATCGCGGGCGCGAGCCGCTCGATCGCGCCGGGCACGATGTCGGCCATGATGCGCGCGCCCTGGCTACCACCAACGACAAGCAGGCGCAGCGGGCCGTTGGGCTCCGGCGGCGTGTACTTCACCGCGGCGGCTGCGAGGATCGCCGGACGCATCGGGGTGCCGACCGTCGTGGTCTTCGGCGCCAGCGTGGGATCCCGGTCGAGCACGCCCGGCAAGGACGTCGCGATCGCGCGTACATGGCGCGACAGGAACCGATTGGCGCGACCGAGCACCGCGTTGGCATCGTGGATGATACCGGGCACACCGGCGAGCCTGGCCGCGATCAACGGCGGCAGCGTCGGATAACCGCCGAAGCCGACGACTGCGACCGGCCGCAATCGGCGCATCAGATTGAAGGCGGAGAGCGTGCCGGTGGCGAGCGTGAAGCCGGCATGGGCAAGCTGCAGCGGATTGCGGCCGCGCGCGGTTTCGCTCGCCACGACGTCGATCATGTCCTTGCTGAATAGCCCGCTGTAGCGGAGCGCACGCGCGTCGGTGACGAGACGCACGCGAAACCCGCGCCGGATCAATTCGACGCCGAGCGCCTCGGCCGGGAACAGATGACCGCCGGTGCCGCCTGCGGCGAGAAGAATCAGGGGGGAAGTGTCCATGGCGGAGGGTTTTACCGGGACTTTTCCGTCATTGCGAGCGGGGCAAATCCAGGATGCCAATCCTCATCCTGAGGAGCGCGGAACGCGCGTCTCGAAGGATGAAGGCCCGGCCGCTGGCCTCGCCCTTCGAGACGCCGCGCGAGCGTGGGTCCTCAGGGTGAGGGTCGGGCATCACGCGTAGCTGCGCATCGCCTCGGCGCGGCCGATCGACTCGACCTCGGTGCGCGGACGCAGCCGTGTCAGCGCCAGCATCATGCCGACGCCGTAAGCGAGCGTCACGATGGAGGAGCCGCCATAGGAGATGAACGGCAGCGTCATGCCCTTGGCCGGGATGAGCTGAAGATTGACCGACATGTTGATCGCGGCCTGCACGCCGAACAGGATGGCAAGGCCGGAGGCGGCAAAGCGCGAGAACATGTCCTCATTGGCATAGGCGCGCGACAGCGTGCGGATGACGATGAAGGCGAACAGCGCCAGCATCGCAAGGCACAGGATGATGCCGAACTCTTCGGCCGCGACGGCAAACACGAAGTCGGTGTGGCTGTCCGGCAGGCTGCGCTTGGCGATGCCCTCGCCCGGCCCCAGGCCAAACCATCCGCCGTTGTAGAAGGCTTCCATCGCGGTATCGACCTGGAAGGTGTCGCCAGAAGCCGGATTCATGAATCGCTTGATGCGCCCGGCGACATGCGGAACAAAAAGATAGGCGCTGAACAGGCCGGCGGAGGCGGCGCCCGCAAGCCCGAACACCCAGATCATGCGCATGCCCGCGATGAAGAACAGCGCGCCCCACACCATCAGGATCAGCATGGTCTGGCCGAAATCGGGCTCCATGACGAGGAGCGAGACCAGCATCAACAGCAGCACCAGCGCCATCGAGGTCGCGGGCATCTCAGGCCGCTTGGTCGATTCTGCGAACAGCCAGGCGGCGATGACGACGAATGACGGCTTTGCGGCCTCGGAGGCCTGGATGTTGACGCCGAGCAGCGTGATCCAGCGCCGCGAGCCCTTCACCTCGGGGCCAATGGCGAGCGTCACCACGATGAGTATGATGCTGATCGCGAAGATGATCAGCGCGCTGCGCCGGATCGCACGCGGCGACAGAAACGACACGCCGATCAGGACAATGAAGGACGGCGCCAGAAACATCACGTGCCGGCTGAAGAAGTGGAAGGGATCGAGCCCGATGCGGGTCGCAACCGGCGGGCTCGCCGCCAGCGACAGGATGACGCCAGTCAGCATCAGCGCCAGGATGACGCCGAGCAGCGGCTTGTCGACGGTCCACCACCATTCGGAAAAGGGGGTGCGTTCTTCACGGGAGAGCATGGGGCGGCCGACTTTCGGACAGAGATCAGCCCATTGGTCGCCGAGGTTGGTTTACGGGGGGTTAATGGGATCGATAACTTTGGAAATAGCGCACAGCGCGTCCCCAAATGCTCGTCATGGCCCGGCTTGACCGGGCCATCCAGTACGCCGCGGCCTCGCCGTATTCGTCGCCGTCTCTGGGGAATACTGGGTCGTCCGGTCAAGCCGGACGACGACAGCGGAGTGCAAGGAATAAGTGCACCCTACACCACCGGCTTCACACCCGGCAGCGCCTGGACCAGCTCGCGGTACCTGGCGCCGCGGATCTCGAAATTTCGGTACTGGTCGAAGGAGGCGCAGGCGGGCGAGAGCAGCACGACGGCCTCGCTGATGCCTGATGCTTCCGCGTCGCGCGCGGCGTGCTCGACGGCGACGTCCAGCGTCTGGCTAATCTCGTGGGCGACTCGCGTGCCCAGCGTGCCGGAAAACTCCTGCGCGGCCTCGCCGATCAGATAGGCCTTTCGGATGCGCGGGAAGAAGCTCGTCAAGCTGGTGATGCCGCCCATCTTCGGCTTGCCACCGGCAATCCAGAAGATGTCGGCAAAGGACGACAGCGCATGCGCGGCAGCGTCTGCGTTGGTGCCCTTGGAGTCGTTGACGAACAGCACGTTGCCGCGGCGGCCGACCTGCTCCATGCGATGCGCAAGGCCGGGAAAGCTGCGCAGGCCGTTCTGGAGCACGTCGAGGCTGATGCCCATCGCGAGCGCGGCGGCGGAGGCGCAGGCGGCATTCTGCGCATTGTGCAGGCCGCGCAGCGAACCGATGCCGCCGAGCTTTGCGACCTCGCTGCGGGCGCCGCCCGAGGCGCGGACGATCGTGTCGTGCTCGACATAGATGCCGGTCGCAAGCGGATTTTTGACGGAGATGCGCACCACGTTCTTGCCGGCGCGGTCGAGCCGGTCGGCGATGTCGCGGCACCAGCCGTCGTCGACGCCGACGATCGAGGTGCCGCTCGCTTGCACTCCGGCGACGAGACGCTCCTTCACCGCGGCATAGTGCTGGATGGTGCCGTGGCGGTCGATGTGGTCCTCGCTGACATTGAGCAGAATGCCGGCGGAGGGATCGAGCGACGGCGTGAGATCGATCTGGTAGGACGACATCTCGACGACATGGACGCGGCCCATGCGCGGCTGCTCCAGCGACAGGATCGCGGTGCCGATATTGCCGCCCATCTGGGTGTCGTAGCCGGCAACCTTGGTGAGATGCGCGATCAGCGCCGTGGTGGTGGACTTACCGTTGGTGCCGGTGATGGCGACGAACGGTGCGTTCGGCGCGTGGCGTCGCCGCTCGCGGCAGAACAGCTCGATGTCGCCGATCACCTCGACGCCGGCCTCGCGCGCCCTCAAGACGCTCCAGTGCGGCGCCGGATGGGTGAGCGGCACGCCGGGCGCGAGCACCAGCGCCGAGAAATTCGCCCACGACACGGTGCGCAGTTCGGCGGTGATGAAACCTTCCTGCGCTGCCTTGGCGAGATTGTCGGCACTGTCGTCGCCGGCGATCACCTCGGCGCCGCCGGCTTTCAGGGCGTGGCAGCTTGCGAGGCCCGAGCCGCCGAGCCCGAACACCGCGACCGTCTTGCCGGCAAACGATGTGACCGGGATCATCGATCGATCACCGCAGCTTCAGCGTGGAAAGGCCGGCGAGCGCCAGCATCACCGAGATGATCCAGAAGCGGATCACGATCTGCGGCTCGGTCCAGCCGAGTTGCTCGAAATGGTGATGGATCGGCGCCATCCTGAAGATGCGTTTTCCCGTCAGCTTGAACGAGACGACCTGCACGATCACCGAGACCGCCTCCAGCACGAACAGGCCGCCGATCACGGCGAGCACGATCTCGTGCTTCACCGCAACGGCGATCGAGCCGAGCATGCCGCCGAGCGCCAGCGAACCGGTGTCGCCCATGAAGATCGAGGCCGGCGGTGCGTTGAACCAGAGGAAGCCGAGGCCCGCTCCCAGCAGCGCTCCGCAGAGCACGGCGAGCTCGCCGGTGCCCGCGACATATTTGATCTGGAGGTAATCGGCGAACACGGCGTTACCGGCGAGATAGGCGATCATGGCAAAGCTCGCGGTGGCGATCATCACCGGCACGATGGCGAGGCCGTCGAGACCGTCGGTGAGGTTCACCGCATTGCCGGCGCCGACGATGACGAAGGCGCCGAAGATCACGAAGAACCAGCCGAAATGCAGAACGGTGTCCTTGAGGAAAGGAATCGTCAACGCGGTCGACGCGGGATCGCGATTCAGCCGCACCAGCGCATAGCAGGCGACCAGCGCGATGACCGCCTCGATCAGCAGGCGAAGCTTGCCGCCGAACCCGCTCGTCGTCTGCTTGGTCACCTTGAGGTAATCGTCGTAGAAGCCGACGAAGCCGAAGCCGAGCGTCACCGCGAGCACGATCCAGACATAGGGATTGAGCGGGTTGGCCCACAGCACCGTGCCGACCGTGAGGCCGGACAGGATCATCAGCCCGCCCATGGTGGGCGTGCCCTTCTTGCTGAGATGCGATTGCGGGCCGTCTTCCCGAATCGGCTGGCCCTTGCCCTGGCGGATGCGCAAATGATCGATGATCCAGGGCCCGAACAGGAACACGAACAACGCGCCGGTGACAACGGCACCGCCGGTGCGGAAAGTGATGTAGCGGAAGACGTTCAGCACGGTGCGAAACGCACCGAAGCTCGGAAACGTGTTGGAGAGTTCGATCAGCCAGTAAAACATTCAGACAGTCCTATACCGCCTCATCACATGCGGCCTTGCCGAAAGCGCTTTTGGCGTATTTCGCCGGCTTCCATGGTGTGGTCGGGCGACCCTCAAAAATCGGACGGCCGGTGTTGTGGGATCAGACACGGCGCTTAACCAGTTTACGCCTTTGCCTGCAAGGCAGCCACTAGCCCCGGCACAAACTTGTTGACCCAGAACATCTTTTTGCTGCCCTTGACAACCACGACATCGCCTGCCTTCAGCAGATCTGCGACATCTCGCGGGGCCAGCGTGGCAGGATCGTCATGCCAGCCGAGGCTCTTGGCCAGCGGCAGCTTCTGGTAGAGATGATGCATCAACGGACCGACACAGTAGACGCCGTCGATGCCGTCGAGATGTCTTGCAAGATTCACGTGATAGGACGGCGCGTCAGTTCCCAGCTCGAGCATGTCGCCGATCACGGCGATGCGGCGGCCACTGGTCATGTGGCGCGCCTTGAGACTTTCCAGAGCCGCGGCCATGCTGGCCGGATTGCCGTTAAAGCTGTCGTCGATCACGGTGATGCCGCCGACGGTCTGCTCGACGCCGCGGCCAGTCATGATGCCGACACCATCGAGCCTCGCCGCGAGCGCAGCGGCATCGAGACCGGCCGCGTGAATCGAGGCCAGCGCGGCGAGCGCGTTGTGGACGCGGTGCGGCGCGCCGGGCGTGAGGCTGAAGTCGATCTCCTTGTCGCCGACTTGCGCCCTCACCTGCCAGCTTTCACCATGTGGCGTGTGCCCGAGCTCGCGGACCTCGGTGCCGTCGCCGAAACGGATGACCTTGCCGTTCCATTCGGGCGCGGCGATATCGGCCGGCAACACCAGCACGCCGTCATTCGGCAGGCCGAGTGCGATCGAAACCTTCTCGCGCCGGATGGCTTCGAGCGAGCCGAGCTTTTCCAGATGCACCGGCTGCACGTTGACGACCAGCGCCACCGTCGGCCGCGTCAGCTCGCTCAGTCGCGCGATCTCGCCGGTCTGGTTCATGCCCATCTCGACGACCCAGAGGCTCGCATCAGGCCTCGCATTGCACAGCGTCAGCGGCACGCCCCAGAAATTGTTGAAGCTGGACGGGTTCGCATAGGCGTTCGGGTAGGCGGCGAGATATTCCTTGGTGCTGGTCTTGCCGGCGCTGCCAGTGAGCCCGACGACCGGCCCCGCAAAGCGGGCGCGGGCGGCACGCGCGAGGCCCCAGAGGCCGTCGATCAGCGTGTCCTTGACGATGAGCTGTGGGATGCGGATGCCCGCGATCTCATGCGGCACGATCATCGCGACCGCGCCGGAAGCTTCCGCCTTGTCGGCAAACTCCCAGCCGTCGCGCGCGCTGGCGAAGGCCGAGATGAAGCCGCCGCTAGGCGTGCCGCTCAGCGCGACGAACAGGCTGCCCGGCTTCACCAGGCGGCTGTCCTGGGTGACGAAGTCGATGGCCGTGTCCGGGAACGATCCCGCGATCCCCAGCGCGCGCGCGACCTCGGCAATCGTCCACAATGGCGCGCTCATGAAACCCTCGTCGCTAATGCGGCGGCGACCGCCTCGTGATCGCTGAACGGCAGCACCTGGCCGCCGATGATCTGCCCGGTCTCGTGGCCCTTGCCGGCAATCAGCAGCGCATCGCCCGGCTCGAGCTCCTCGATTGCCGCGCGGATCGCCGCTGCGCGATCACCGATCTCTTTCGCGCCCTTTGCAGCGCCAAGGATTGCGGCGCGAATGGCTTCCGGCTTTTCGCTGCGCGGATTGTCGTCGGTGATGATGACACCGTCGGCATTCTCCGCCGCGATAGCGCCCATGATCGGTCGCTTGCCGGCATCACGATCACCGCCGGCGCCGAACACGACGATCAGCTTGCGTTTGGCATAGGGCCGGAGCGCCTGAAGTGCCTTGACCAATGCATCCGGCTTGTGCGCGTAGTCGACGAAGATCGGCGCGCCATTGCGTTCGCCAACGAGCTCGAGCCGCCCCTTGGCGCCTTCGAGATGTTCGAGGCTCGCAAACACGCCTCCCGCATCGCTGCCGGTGCCGATCGCAAGGCCAGCGGAGACCAGCGCGTTCTCGACCTGGAACGCGCCGACCAGCGGCAGCCTGATCGAATACGCCTTGCCGCGATGCCCGATTGCGAGCGCTTGCGAAAAGCCGTCGACCTTGGCATCGACGAGGCGGATGCCCTCGCCTGCCCCGTCGCCGTTGCGGCCGACCGCCATCACGCGCAGGCCGCGCGACCTCGCGGCCTCGATCGCCTCAGTCGAGCAATCATGATCGGCGGAGATCACAGCCGCGCCGCCAGGTGCGACCAGATCGCGGAACAGCCGCAGCTTCGCTGCAAGATAGTGCGCGATGGTCGGGTGATAGTCCATGTGGTCGCGCGTGAGGTTGGTGAAGCCGCCGGCCGCGACGCGCACGCCGTCGAGGCGATATTGATCGAGCCCGTGCGAGGACGCTTCGAACGCCAGATGCGTGACGCCATCGCGCGCAATCTCATCGAGCTGCCGGTGCAGCGCAATCGGATCGGGCGTCGTCAGCGAGCCGTAGACGGTACGCTTGGGCGAGACAAGGCCGATGGTCCCGATGCTGGCGGACGCGTGGCCGAGCCGCTCCCAGATCTGCCGCGTGAAGGCCGCGACTGAGGTCTTGCCACTGGTGCCGGTCACCGCCGCAATCGTCGCAGGCTGGGCGGGGAAGAATCTTGCCGCGGCCAGAGCCAGCGCACGCCGCGGATTGGAGACCGCGATGAACGGCACCTTGCAGGTATCCGGCGCATGGTCGCCGACGACAGCGACCGCGCCTGCGGCGATCGCCGCGTCGGTGAAGCGTGCGCCGTCGGTCTTGCTGCCGGCGAGCGCGAAGAAGAGATCACCCGGTTTGACGACGCGGCTGTCGAGCGCAAGCCCCGTCGCATCGAGCGCCGCGACGGCGGGCTCGATTGCGGCATCATTGCCCAGAAAATCCTGACCTAGGAGGTCGCGCAGTTTCATGGCCTTCCAGTCGAAATGCCAAGCCGGATCCAGGAGGAAACCCGACTCGGGGCAGCCCGGTTACGGCTTACTGGGTTGTCCTGGATGCTGCAAGAATAAGGCGGTCGGACGGCGGCAGGTTGAAACGGGGCTCGATCCCGAGCAGCGGCGCGATCCGCTCGATCACCTTGCCGCCCGTGGGCACCGCGTTCCAGCCCGAGGTAATCAAGCCATAGGTCTCTTTCAGAGGCTGCGGCTCGTCCAGCATGATCAGGAGCTGGTATTTCGGATTGTCCGCCGGCAGGATCGCGGTGAAGGCGTTGAGCACACGCTTCTTGGCGTAGTGGCCGTTGATGACCTTTTCGGCCGTGCCGGTCTTGCCGCCGATGTAATAGCCGGGAACGTCGGCCTTCTTGGCGGTACCGACCTCGGCGTTGAGCCGCATCAGATAGCGCATCTTGTCCGAGGTCTCGGGCTTGATGACGCGCTTTGCCATCGCCATCGCCTCGGCCTCCGTGCGCTTCAAGAAGGTCGGCGGAATGAGATAGCCGCCATTGACCAGCGCATCGATGCCCATCACCGCCTGCAGCGGCGCGACCGCGATGCCGTGACCGAAGGAGATGGTCACCGTGTTGAGCTCCGCCCAGCGCTTCGGCACGATCGGCGAGGCGCTCTCCGGCAATTCGGTGCGGAGCCGCTCGAGCTGCCCCATCTTGCGCAGGAAGGCCTTGTGCGCCTCGACGCCTTGCGAGAGCGCGATGCGCGCCGCACCGACGTTGGAGGAGTAATAGAACACTTCCTTCATGCTGATGAAGCGGCCGAGCGCGTGATCGTCATGAATGGCGAACTTGCCGTAGTGCAGCGGCCCGCGCGCGTCCCACATCGAATTGAGATCGACCTTGCCGGAGTCGAGCGCCATGGCGAGCGTAAAGGCCTTGAAGGTCGAGCCCATCTCGTAGACGCCGGTGGTCAGGCGGTTGATGCGATCGGGGTCGTGGGCTTCCTTCGGGTTGTTCGGGTCGAAGTCCGGCACCGAGACCATCGCCACGATCTCGCCGGTCTTGACGTTGGAGACGAGGCCCGACGCCGCCTTGGCGTGAAACTTCTCCTTCGCCTTCAACAGTTCGTCGCGCAGCGCGTGCTCGACGCGCAAGTCCACCGACAGCTCGATCGGCTTTTGCAGGCGGTCGGTGGCAAAGCCCGCACGGTGGAGATCGGCGAGCCCGTTATTGTCGAGCCACTTCTCCATGCCGGCGATGCCCTGGTTGTCGATGTTGACGAGACCGATGAGGTGGGCGACCTCGTTGCCGGTTGGATAGACGCGCTTGTTCTCGCGCAGGAACCCGATGCCGGGAATGCCGAGCTTGTGGATCTCCTGCTGCTGCTTCGGCGTGATCTCGCGCTTCAGCCAGACGAACCCCTTTCGCGCGGATAGCCGCTCGCGTACCTCGGCCTCGTCGAGGTCAGACACGGTGGCGGTCAGGAGTTCGATCGCCTCGTCCTTGTCGATGATGCGGCGCGGTTCGCCGAACAGGCTCGGCGCCTTGACGTCGGTGGCAAGGATCTCGCCGTTGCGATCGACGATGTCGGGCCGCGCGGTCGCAACCACGTCCTGCGCGCCGCCGCGCCGTGCGCTGTGGACGTCGGCACCGATGGCGAACATCACGAGACGGCCGCCGATTAGCGCATAGACGGCCGAAAACGCCAGGATCGCAAGGCCCACGCGCGCACGCGCCTTCGCCGCGCGATCGACGTTGCGCCCGTAGAGCAGGCTGCGGATCAGCCGCTGACGCCAAGGCTCGGTTGCCCGCTGCGCCGGCTTTGCGGGTTTGCCCGGAGTGGCGGCGCTCATTGCTTGTCCTGCGGCTCTCGCACCGAACCCGTGACCGTGTCGGCATCGGTCGCAGCTTCAATGGTGTTGATCATGGCGCCGATCGGATCGGGCTCGCCGGGCTTGACCAGCCGCGGCGGGCGGTCGGGCAGGTTCTTCAGCTGATCGTATTGCGTGCCATTGACCGGCTTGAGCGGCAGATGCCGCTCGGCAAGTCCTTGCAGCCGCAATGGCGCATCGAGCTTGGCCCATTCGGAGCGCAATGCGGCGATGGCATCGCGCTGCTCGCGGATGTCGGCATGCAGGCGCAGCACTCGCTCGGTGCGCGCGGTGGACTCCATCTTGATCCGGTAGACATAGGCCGCGGCGAAGATCAGCGCGCCGATGACCAAGAGGTGAATGATGCGCATGCGCTAGCCGCCCCTCATGACATCGGAAAGGCTCGGCCAGGACGATGACTCGCCCTCGGCATGCGCGGCAGAGGCGGTCCGCTCGGCGGCGCGCAACTTGGCGGAACGCGCGCGCGGATTGTGCGCGACCTCATCTTCGCCAGCGACGACCGGACGCCGCGTCAGGAGCTGGAAACTCGGCGGCACCTGCGCGACCTCGGGCAAATGCCGCGAGCCCCCGCCGGTCTTGGCGCGTTCGCTGAGGAAATTCTTGACGATGCGGTCTTCCAGCGAATGGAAGGAAACCACGACCAGCCGCCCGCCAGGCCTCAGCACGCGCTCGGCGGCTGCAAGCGCCGTCTGAAGCTCTTCGAGCTCTTCATTAACGAAGATGCGCAAGCCCTGGAACGTCCGCGTCGCCGGATGGATGTCGCCGGGCTTCGAGCGCACGACTCGTGCAACGAGATCGGCGAGCGCGCGCGTGGTCGTGATCGGTGCTTCCTGCCGTGCTGCGACGATGGCGCGCGCGACTTTGCGCGAATGCCGCTCCTCGCCGAAGAGGTAGATGATGTCGGCAAGATCGCTCTCGGACGCCTTTGCGACGACGTCCGCTGCGGTCGGTCCAGCCTGCCCCATCCGCATGTCGAGGGGACCGTCGAGCCGGAACGAGAAGCCGCGGCCGGCCTGGTCGAGCTGCATCGAGGAGACGCCGACGTCCATGACGACACCGTCGACGGCGTCAACGCCTTGCGCGGCGCAGACCTCGGCGAGATTCGAGAAGCGGTCTTCGACCAAGATAAGGCGCCCGCCAGAGCGGTCGACCAGGTCAAAGCCACCGGCGATCGCGGTGCGATCGCGATCGATGCCGATGATACGAGTTCCCGGCATATCCAGGATGGCGTGGCTGTAGCCGCCGCCACCGAAGGTCGCATCGACATAGACGCCACCCTCGCGCGGCGCGAGATGCTCGATCGCCTCACGGCCGAGAACGGGAATGTGGGCAGCCGAACTCATGCGCCCGGCTCGCAAGCGGCGCGGGCGAGAACGATGGTTAACGCGTCCATCACGTCTCGAATTGTTCCGCTTCGCGGCGGTTCCACGGCTCAACCCCTGTACGGCGCGCTCGCCCAGCCCGGCGGTCCCAGGCTGCAGACCCTGTTTTCCGCATGGAATTTGTCGGGCAGCCATGGGATTTCGAACAAAAAACGCGTTGGCCACCTCCGGACGCGGGGCGGCTCTTCACTCTCAGTAACGGCCCTTAGCGTTAAGAAAGCGTTGATGGTTCGATTACAAGTCAAAAAGGTAAAATCCGTGGTGATGCGTCATCCACACACATCGGACAAAATGCGCCCGTTAACCGAAGCCGGCGATTGCGCCGCCGCAAGGGTAAAGGAATAGTAAAGTGAAGGGCTTGAAGCGCCCGCCGCTCTCTCTGATTGAGCGTTATTCCGATTGAGCCCCATAATGTCGTCCGGTTCGTCCGCGTCATCAGGATCTGATTCGAAGCGTCAACGCGTGCTCCCGGTTCCCAAGGCCGCGGCGAGCATGCGGACGTTCGATCCCGACTCCTCCATCGTCTCCGACATCATCCCCTCTCCGAACTATGGCGAGCGCAACAAGGCCCGCCAGCCGGACATGATCCTCTTGCACTACACCGGCATGCCCGATGTCGAGGGCGCGCTGGCGCGGCTGTGCACGGCGGGCACCGAGGTGTCGGCTCACTATGTCGTGCTTGAGGACGGCCGCATCGTGCAATGCGTGCCGGAGAGCAAGCGCGCCTGGCACGCCGGCGTCTCGTCATGGGCGGGTGAGGACGACGTCAATTCCTGCTCGATCGGCATCGAGATCGTCAATCGCGGCCATGACTGGGGCTACCCGGAATTTCCGCTGCGCCAGATCGCTGCCGTAATCGCGCTCTGCCGCGGCATCATGCTCCGCCGCAAGGTGGCGCCGCATCGGGTGCTCGGCCATTCCGACGTCGCGCCGGCGCGCAAGAAGGATCCCGGCGAGAAATTCCCGTGGCACTCGCTGGCCAATTCCGGCGTCGGTCACTGGGTGACGCCCGCGCCTATCGTGCGCGGCGAAAGTCTGATGCTCGGCACCATCAGCGACGAGGTGCTGAGCCTGCAGCAGGCGCTCGCCAAATATGGCTACGGCATCCCGCTCACCGGCAAGTACGATGCAACGACGATGGAGGTCGTCACCGCCTTCCAGCGCCATTTCCGCCCGGCGCGGCTGGATGGTGTCGTCGATCATTCGACGCTGTCGACATTGCAGGCACTGCTGGCGAGCTTGCCGGCCGAAGGCACGACCGTCGCGTCGAAGTGACGGCGGCGGTCGAGCAGCTCACTCTCATGTCCCGGACGCGCGACAACGCCCTCGCGTTGGCGCGCAGAGCCGGGACCCAGTGGCAACGCGGTCCGCTGCGGTGAGATGGGCCCCGGCTCTGCAGCGCATCGCCAAAGAGGCGCTGCGTCCGGGGCACGAAGGCGGAATTCGAGGCGGTTAATCCAACTCCCTGATCCTTCGCGCATACAGCCTCCGCAGCGGCGCGAGCTGCGTCGCCGCCGTCGCCGCAACATATGCCTGTCGCGCCTCTTCCTTCCGGTCGAGCCGTCGCAACAAATCAGCGCGCACCGCAGGCAGCAGCTCATAGCCGTCCAGCCCGCCGCGCGCTGCGATCGCGTCGACGAGATCAAGCGCGCGTGCGGGGCCGTCGACCATCGACACGGCCGCCGCATGATTGAGCTCGATCACCGGCGACGGGCTGATCCGTAACAGCACTTCGTAGAGTCCGGCGATCTGCGGCCAGTCAGTCTCCTCATAACTTGGCGCCCGCGCATGGAGCGCAGCAATCGCCGCCTGCACGGCGTAGGGCTGCGGCCGGCCGGGCAAGCGCAGCGCATCGTCGACCAGGCGCAAGCCTTCTTCGATCTGCGCACGATCCCACAGCGTACGGTCCTGCTCCTCCAGCAGCACGATGTCGCCGGCCGACGTCTCGCGCCCGGCGCGCCGCGCATCGTGCAGCAGCATCAGGGACAGCAGACCCTTGATCTCGCTGCGCCCTGGCATCAAGCGATCGAGCAGCCGGCCAAGCCGGATAGCCTCGATCGCAAGATCAGGTCGCATCAGGTCTGCACCCGACGTCGCGACATAGCCTTCGGTGAAGACGAGATAGATGACGGCAAGAACGCCGCACAGCCGCGGCGCGAGTGCGTCGCGCTCCGGCACCTCATAGGGAATGCCGGCGAGCCTGATCTTCTGCTTGGCACGGACGAGACGCTGCCCCATCGCCTCCTCGCTGACGAGAAATGCGCGCGCGACCTGCGCGGTGGTGAGTCCGCATACCGTGCGCAGCGTGAGCGCGACCTGGACTTCGGGCGCAAACGCAGGATGACAGCAGGTGAAGATCAGCCGCAACATATCGTCGTCGAGCATCGTCGCCGGCTCGTCGGGCGCTTGCGCATCCAGCGTGAGCTCATGCACGAGCGCCTGCTGCTTGCCGCGAAACGCGACCTGGCGACGAATGCGGTCGATTGCCTTGTTGCGCCCGACATTGACGAGCCAGGCGCGCGGGTTGTCGGGCACCTCGCATGCAGACCACCGCTCCAGTGCAACCGCAAAAGCGTCCTGGAGTGCATCTTCAGCGAGATCGAAATCACCGACGAGGCGGATCAGCGTGGCCAGCGCCCGCCCCGCCTCGTCGCGAAAGACCTTGTCGATGTCTGCGGACGAGATCACTTGTAGATCATGATCGGACGAACCTCGATCGATCCGTACCTGGCACCGGGAATCCGCGCGGCGAGTGCGATCGCGGCGTCGAGATCCTTGGCTTCGACCAGATAGTAGCCGCCGAGTTGCTCGCGCGTCTCCGCGAAGGGACCATCGGTCGTCAGGGTCTTGCCGTCGCGCACACGCACGGTGGTCGCGGTCGTCGTCGGCTGCAGCCCGTCGCCGGCCTTGAAATGGCCGCTCTGGACGATGGATTGCGTGTAGACACCGTACTCCGCCGACATCTCCTGCCGGTCCTCGGGCGTCATCTTGCCCAGGTCAGCTTCGTTCCGATAAATCAGCAGCAGATACTGCATCGCTCACTCCTGTTGTTCGGCTGGATCGCCGACATCCGGTCGAACGGGGCGCACATCAAACGACATCTTCAGGATAAATTATTTTGGATGCCGCGTGGACGCCGATATCGCCTTGACGAAACCGTCATAAATGCCCATTGCGTACACCGTCAGTCGGCCGGACGGCCGCCCCTGCAAGTGCCGAAAGGCCGCCGGGGAGGAAAGTCCGGGCTCCCTTGACATGCGGTGCCGGATAACGTCCGGCGGGGGCGACCCTAGGGAAAGTGCCACAGAGAACGAACCGCCCCGCTTGCCTTCGGGCTTTGCGGGGCAAGGGTGAAAAGGTGCGGTAAGAGCGCACCGCGGTTCCGGCAACGGAGCCGGCATGGCAAACCCCACCGGGAGCAAAACCGAATAGGGACGGCTTAAGCGGGCTGTTCGCGAAAGCGATAACGCCGCGGGGCGATGTCAGGCCCGCCGTCCGGGTAGGTTGCTCGAGGCAATGTGCAAACATTGTCCCAGAGGAATGGCCGTCACGTATCGCCGGCGCAAGCAGGCGGTGCCCTACAGAACCCGGCTTACAGGCCGGCTGATGCTCTAAAGCGTTTTCGAGCGAAGTGGTTTTCCGGTTCGCGTGAAGAAAGCGTGTCTTACTGAGGAAGCGACGAGGGGTTCGATGCCGACGCATCGGACCCCTCACCACTTCAAGGGCCGTCATTCCGGGGCTCGCGACTTGTCCGCCGAAGCTCGACGAGCGAAGGCGGAAGCGAGAACCCGGAATCCATCGGGCCGCAGGGCTGGTGGATGAATGATTCCGGGCTCGCGACTTCGTCGCGCCCCGGAATGACGATCGTGGTTACTCTACGATCTTCTCAAGCACCGCCATCAATGCCTCCGGCGCCGTGACGTTCGGCGCGTGGCTGGCGTCGATCTCGAAATGGCGCCAGCCGGCCTCGCTCTTCGTGCGCTTGGCGAACTGCCCGAACACGTCGCCAGGTGGAATGCGCGTGCAGTAGATGTAGCTGCGCGGCATCGTCGGCTCGCCGTGTCCAAGCTTCAGCTTCGTCTCGAAGCATTTCACCGGCATGCTGACGCGGCGGGCGTTTAGCCAGTCGAGATCGGCTTGCGGCGTATCCGGCGGCGGCGGGTTGGGCGGGATGCGGTAGCCATCGCCTGCGGCAGCGGCTTTTCGCATCGGCTCGCGCCCCTGCTCATTCAGATCGAACAGCGACTGGCCGTCGCGCGGCACGAAGGCGTCGACATAGATCAGTTGCGTGATGCGGTCGCGGGCGCGATCGGCAACGCCGGTCGCGACCATGCCGCCATAGCTGTGGCCAAGCAGCACGATGTCGCTGAGGTCGTCGAACTTGATGACGTTGAGGATGTCCTGGATATGCGTCTCCAGGTCAATCGAAGGATTTGCAAGATGCGACCGCTCGCCGAGACCGGTGTAGGTCGGCGCCACCAGACGATGGCCCGCCTGCGCCATCAGCGGATGCATCTTCTTCCAGACCCACCCGCCGGACCAGGCGCCATGACACAGCAGGAAGGTTTTGGGCGAGCGTGCGGTCACCGGCATTTCCATCGTTCTTGCTTGATACGATGAAGTCTAGCGGCCGACCGCGCGATGTAAACGTCGCGGGGCGTGCTCAGGCCGCTCGCGATGCAGCTTTGGCCTTGACGAGCACCGGCGTGAGCCGGCCGGCTTCGCGGCGCCGCTTGGCTTCCTCGAAGCCGTGCATGCCGACCTGCCATTGCAGTCCGACGATGGCGCCCTTGGTCGGCTGCAACAAAGCGAGCGAAGCAAACAACGTCACCGGTAGCCACACCGCCAATTGCAGCCAGACCGGCGGTGCATAAGCCGTTTCGATCGCGAGGATCGCCGGCACCACGAGGTGGCCGACCACGACGATGACGAGATAGGCTGGGAAATCATCGGCCCGATGGTGAAAGAGCTCCTCGCCGCAGACCTCGCAGCTGTCGGCCACTTTCAGGAAGCGCTTGAACAAATGGCCTTCGCCGCAATGCGGACACCTGCCGCAAAACCCGCGCCACATCGCCTTCGCCAGAGAGACTGAACCGGTCGCCATGACCACACCTCTTTCTTTCCAACGATCCATACAATACTATCTTGCATCCATACATTCAAAGAAAATGGTCAGATTTGCATGGATTGGATCCCTACAATCTCCGAGCTCAGCGGCCCGCGCTATCAGCGCATCGTCGACGCCATGGAGGCCGACATCGCCGCAGGCAGGCTGCTGCGCGGCCAGCAACTGCCGACGCAGCGCGCGCTGGCGAAGGCGCTTGGCATCGATCTCACCACGGTGACGCGCGCCTATACCGAGGCACGGCGGCGCGGGATTTTGGAGGCACGGGTCGGACAGGGCTCGTTCGTCTCGGAGACCAGCGCGCGACGAACGGTCGACCTGCCCCACCCGGTCACGATCGATCTGTCGATGAACGTGCCACCGCATCCACTGGAGGCGCAGCTCGACGAACGCATCCTTGCAAGCCTCGAGGCGATCCGCCAGCAATCCGGCCTCACCGCCTATCTCAACTATCAACCACCCGGCGGCAGCGCGCACGAGCTCGACGTCGCCGCAAAGTGGATGCGTACGCGCGTTCCCCACGTCCGCCCCGACCGGCTCGTGATCTTTCCGGGCACGCAGACGATCCTGTTCAACCTCATCGCCCATCTCACCGGGCCCGGCGATGTCGTGTTGACGGAAGCCCTCACCTTTCCCGGCATCAAGGCGGTCGCCGCGCGGCTCGGCGTCAAACTGGTCGGCATTGCGATGGATGAAGGCGGCATCCTTCCGGACGCACTGACCAGGGCGTGCCGGGAGCACAGGCCGAAGGCGGTCTATCTCGTTCCGACGCTGCACAATCCGACTACCGCGACGCTTTCGGCCGAGCGGCGGAACGCAATTGCCAAGATTGTCCGCGACGCCGATACGACGCTGATCGAGGACGATGCCTATGGCCTGCTCGACCGTTCGGCCTCGCCGATAGCCAATCTCATTCCGGAGCGGACTTATCTTGCCACCACGCTTTCCAAATGCATCGCGCCGGCGCTGCGCGTGGCCTATCTGGTGACGCCCGACGCCGACGCGCAGCAACGGATGCGCAGCTTTCTTCAGGCAACAGTGCAGATGCCCGCGCCGCTGATGGTTGCGCTCGTTACCCATTGGCTCGAGACCGGTGTCGCCGACCGCATCATCACGGCGATCCGCAACGAGGCGATTGGCCGTCAGCAGCTCGCGCAACGCGCGCTGAAAGGTCTTCAGTTCCTGGCCAAACCTGCCGCGCATCATCTCTGGCTGCGGCTGCCGGAGGGGCGGAGCCGGACGGAGATATCAGCGCAACTGCTGCGCAACGGGCTTGCCGTCATCGCCAGCGACGCCTTCGTGGTCGGCGATCATCCGCCGCATGCGGCGCGACTATCGCTTGGCGCGGCGCGCAATCGCGCCGAGCTCGGCCAGGCGTTGCAAATTCTCCTCAGTGCGCTGCACGGATCGGTCGACGCCAGGCAGATCGTCTAGTACACCGCCCATGACAACAAGGACATTGGTGTGGATACGCTCAGCTACGCGCTGTTGCTTTTTGGCGCATTGGCCGGCGGCTTCGTCTCGGGGCTGGCCGGTTTCGGCACGGCTCTGATGGCGCTCGGCGTCTGGCTCTACGTACTGCCGCCGTCGCTCGCCGTGCCGCTGGTGCTGATCTGTTCGGTCATCGCGCAAGCGTCCACGCTGCCCTCGATGTGGAAGAGCTTTGATCTCTCGCTGGTCTGGCCATTCCTGATCGGCGGACTTGCCGGTGTGCCGCTGGGAACCATGATGGTCGCCCAGGCCGACCCAAAAGTGTTCAAGCTCAGCATCGGCGTGCTGCTGCTGATCTTTCCAACCGCGCTCTATCTCAACAAACGGCCGCTCGCCTTCACGTTCGGCGGCAGGATCGCCGATGGCGCGATCGGTTTCGCCGGCGGCATCTTGGGCGGACTTGCGGGGTTGTCGGGACCGCTGCCGATCCTGTGGGCCAACATCCGCGGCTGGAACAAGCATGAGCGGCGCGGCATCTTCCAGCTCTTCAATTTCACGGTGCTGGCAGCCGCGCTGGTGTTGCAGACAGCGTCAGGCTTCGTCGCGACGCAGGTGATCTGGCTCGCGCTGATTGCGTTTCCGGCCACGCTGGTCGGCGCCTGGTGTGGCGCGCGCGTCTACCACGCGCTCAGCGACAAGCATTTTGGCGATATCGTGCTCGGCCTGTTATTCCTGTCGGGTGTCGGCCTCGTCTGGAACAGCGTGAGCGCGCACTAATCTTACTGTGTCATAAAATCATCCGCACGGTACGTCTTTGGATGAGAGCAGTACAGCACGGACATCGTCGCAGGCGA